>NZ_JAGVSK010000005.1:0-60261 GCF_018283495.1 'Santalum album' aster yellows phytoplasma | reverse complement strand
ACTATTCAAGTATATCTTCCTGATGTAAAAGCTAGAGAAGCAATCTTAAAAATTCATGCTCGTAACAAAAAAATAGAACCTTTAGTGGATTTTAGCCATTTAGCTAAAAGAACTCCAGGAATGAATGGAGCCCAACTTGCAGCTGTTCTTAATGAAGCCTCTCTTTTAGCAGCCAAAAACCAAAAAGCTTTTATTACTATGGATGAATTAGAAGAGTCAGTTGACAAAGTTTATATGGGACCTGCCAAAAAATCTTTAGTTATTCATGAAATAGAAAGAAAAATGACAGCTTACCACGAAGCAGGACATGCTGTTATTGTAATGAAGCACCCTCATAGTTCTGAAAAAGTAAGAACCCTCACTATTACTCCAAGAGGAGGCGCTCTAGGTTATATGTGGCCTACATCTGATAAAGAATATTTTTGCAATACCGAAAAACAACTCACCTATAACATCGTTGTTGCCTTAGGTGGAGCAGCCGCTGAAGAACTCTTTTCTAAAGCTAGAACTAATGGAGTGTATTCCGATCTTAAACAAGCTACTCGCACTGCTTTTGGGATGGTGGTTTATTCAGGAATGAGTCCTTTAGGATATATTAACTTTGAAAAATGTTCCGAACAAACTCGTTATCAAGTAGACCAAGAAATTAAAAAAATAGTAGATGAATGCTACAAACAAGCTAAAAACATTTTAGAAAAAAATAAAGTATTAGTAGAAAAAATAACCCAAACTTTATTAGATAAAGATACTTTAAGTCAAAAAGAAATTTATGCTTTAGATGAGACACAACAACCAGAAGCACAAAAAGAAAATTCTGAAAAAACTAAAACCAAAGCAGGTAATAAACCTAACAAAAATAAATTAGCTACTGTAAAAAAATAAATTAAATCGTTTACACACATTAATTACAATCAAACAAATCCCAAAGAGGCTTTTTAAAGTCTCTTTTTTTATTAATTCCAAATGATTTATAATTTTGTTATAATTGAAGTATCAAACCCTCAAAAACTAAAGCAATAAGGAAAGCAAGGATAAAAAATTGATAGCTGAAATAATTATAGATATAAAAACTACATATCAAGAAATTAACAAACCTTTTGATTATTTGGTACCACCCCATTTTGAAAAGATAATCAAAAAAGCAATGAGAGTTGTAGTTCCTTTTGGTAATGCTAATTCGCAACGCTTAGGCTATATTATCAATTTAAAAGAAAATAGCAAGTTCAATAAGAACTTAAAAGAAATAATAACTATTTTAGATGAAACTCCTTATTTTGATCAAGAATTTTTTTTATTATCCCAAGAAATGTTAAAAACTCCTTTCATTATTAAAGCCTTAGTTTATGAAACTATTTTCCCCAAAGAATTTGTAAAATCTTTTTTAAAAGAAATTAAAATTATAAATAAGGAGTTATTTCCTGAAAATCTCAAAGGTTTTTTCGCAAACAAAAAGGAACTTTTTTTAAATCCCAAAAACAAATCCCAAGAAAAACTATTAGAATATTTTACAAAACTATCTAAGAAAAAAATTGTCATAATCAAAGATATTTTACAACTCAAAGAAAAAAACACTGAAAAAAAAATATGCATTTACCACCTTAATCCGCAATTAAGTGAACAAAAAGATATAAAATTAACACCCAAGCAAAAAGATTTTATTGCAAAATTAAAAGAATTAAAACCTTTAAAAATGTTAGATAAAACAAGCTCAAATGAAATCAAACATAGCAAACCAAAAATAAAAACTCAAGAAATCACAAGAAAAAAAGCCTTAGAATTGACTTCAAACAGCATTATTCAATCCTTAATCCGCAAAAAGATTCTTTTACAAACAGAACAAAAAATAAGTATAATTCTAAATCACAACTTTGATTTACTTGCAGAAGACAAAAAAATAATTTTGAATGAAGAACAACAACAAATAGCACAAAAAATAAATCTTAACTACCACAAAACTTATCTTTTACACGGAAAAACAGGCTCAGGCAAAACTGAAATTTATCTCCATTTAATTACCAAAGTTCTCAATCAAAATAAACAAGTTTTATTATTGGTACCTGAAGTAATGTTAATAGCTCCTTTAATGCAACGCCTCCAAGCCAAATTCACAAACAAAAATATAGCTATTTTACACAGTTATTTAAGCCCCAAAGAACATTTAGACCAATTTTTAAAAATCAAAGAACAAAAAGCCTGCATTGTTTTAGGCACTCGTAGTGCTATTTTTGCTCCTTTAAATAATTTAGGAATTGTCATCATTGACGAAGAACACGACGAGGCTTTAATAGAAAAAGAGCGCGCCACTTATGATGCAAGAACCTTGGCACAAATAAGGGCTAAATACCACAAAATTCCTTTAATTTTAGGAAGCGCTACTCCTTCTTTGGAAAGTCATTATCAAGTTTTACAACAAAATTATCAACTTTTAAGCCTTACCAAAAGAGCTTTAATTGATGCTTTACCTACCATCGAACTTGTAGATATGAAAGAAGAATTAAAAAAAGGCAATTTAGAACCTTTTTCCCAAAGCCTTAAACATGCATTAAGGGAAGTTCTAGCCAAACAACAACAAGCCATTTTATTTATCAACACTAAAGGTTTTGCACCATTTGTTTTATGTCGTTTTTGCGGCTTTGTCCCCAAATGCCATAAATGCAACAATAGCCTTACTTTTTATCAAAAACAAGAACTATTAAAATGTAGTCATTGCAACTATAAAGAGCAATTTACACCAAAATGCATGCGCTGCTCCAAAGAACAAATAAAAGAAGTAGGCGTTGGTATCGAATACATCGAAGCTTATCTCCAAAAAGAATTTTTGCAAGCAAGACTTATCAAATTTGATTCAGATACTATCACAAAAATTAGTCAATACGAAAAATTATGGAACGATTTTAATCAAGAAAAAGCAGATATTTTGTTAGGAACTCAAATGATTGCCAAAGGACTTGACTTTCACAAAGTTACTTTAGTAGGTATTTTAATGGCAGATTCTTTACTCAAAATTCCTAGTTTTAAAGGCTCAGAAAAAACCTTTCAATTACTCATTCAAGCAGCAGGACGTTGTGGCAGAAAAGAACAAGGCAAAGTAATTGTGCAAAGCTATAATATAGACCATTTTGCAATTAATGCGGCAGTCAAATATGAAGAAAAGGAGTTTTTGAGACAACTTTTAGAAGAAAGAAAAATGTCACAAAACCCTCCATTTGGATACCTGAGCCAAATTTTAATCTCTCATAAAGATTTTAAAAAAACTTTTGATATTGCTTACCGCATCAAAGCAGCATTGGCCAATCGCTTTTCACACAAAATAACTGTTTTAGGTCCTGTTTTATCACTTATTCCTAAAAAAAATAACCGTTATCGCTGTTTATTGACACTAAAATATAGCATTTGGCCTTTGGATCTAGATTTTATTTTGGAAAACAACATTCACCAAGATGCTTTAATTATTTTTGATAGGTTTGCTAATTTATTGTAAACAAATTATAAAATCCAAAGATAAATTAAAATTGCATGGAGGCAAAAAAGAAACGCCAAACCAAAAGGCAACAATAATAGCAAACAGAAGTTTTTGAAAATAGTCATCAATTTTTTCAATTACCACAAATCACAAAAAAATCACAAAACCAAAAGAAACACCCAAATAAAATTACTATTCTTTTTTATTGCTTTTATTTTCCATTAACAAAAAATATGTACCACAAAAAGCGAGCAAAAACAAATGAAAAACCAGCAATTATTTTACTTTATAAATTGACATTTTTTATTATTTATGTTAAAATGAAATCAGTTAGTTATTAAAAATATAAATTAAAGGCGAGGTGTTGTTTCAAAAAAATATGGACGATAGTGATAGTATAAAATTTAGCACAATAAAGATCTTTGAAAAAAAGACGTTTGTGGGTAAAAAATCAAATTTAGCAAATAAAAAAATGTGCATTAATGCCAAAAGGTGTTTTTTCTTATGAATCCGATAGTCATATTGATTATTTTAATCGCATTAAATGCTTTTTTTGCAACTTGTGAAATATCTTTTATTTCTACTAACGAAAGCAAAATTGAATTAGATATCAAAAAGGGCAATAAAAATGCTCTAAGAGTCAAAAAAATCAAAGCCAAACCAACCACTTTTTTATCAGTAATTCAAATTATGATTCACATCATTACTTTTTTTCAAGGAAATATTGTAACATCTTGTTGGCTAAGAGAAACAGAAGGGCATTTTTCATTACATAACATCGGAATTGAGGCTTTAATTATTACCCTTTCTATTATTTTTGGAGAATTAATTCCTAAACGCATAGCAATGCATGCACCTTTCAAAATTGCTTATCTTTTTTCTGGTTCTATTTCCTTAATTGCTTGGTTAATTACGCCTTTGGTTTGGATTTTGACTCAAGTAAGTAATCTTTTTCTTATTGTTTTCAGACTAAATCCTAACAAAAATAGCATACAAGTCTCAGAAGACGAACTACGCTTAATGTTAACTTCAAGTTATCAAAAAGGCATCATTGACAAAGATGAAAATAAAATGATTCAAAATATTTTTGAATTTGATCACACAAACATTTCTGAAGTAATGCGCCACCGTACCGAAGTAGTTGCAATTGATGTTGAAATTACCAAAAAAGAATTAATTAAAACTATCCAAAATGAAAAATACACACGTTTTCCAGTTTATGAAAATAGTATTGATAATATTATAGGCATTTTACATGTTAAAGATATTTTTAATTATTTAATGTCCTCAAACCCAAATAAAATTTTTGATTTGAAAAAATTCATTAGAAAACCTTATTTGGTCCCAGATACAAAAAATACTAATGAATTTTTCCGCGAAATGAAAAAAAACAAAACCCATATGGCAATAGTAATTGACGAATATGGTGGCACAGCTGGAATAATTACTTTTGAGGATTTAATTGAAGAGATCTTAGGTGAAATTTCGGATGAATACGACAATGAAGAGCTAATGATTGAAGAAGTTGCCAAAAATGAATATATTGTTAATGGATTTGCTGATTTAGAAGAGGTCGCAGAAGCAATTAAATTAGAATTTAGCACTGAAGATTATGATACTTTAAGTGGTTTTTTAATAGGACAATTGGGAAGATTCCCCAAACCAAATGACAAAAATATCGAAATCATTTACAAGAATTTTAAATTTACAATCTTAAAACACAATGATAAAGTAATTTCTCAAATCAAAATCACAAAAATAGATTTACAAGAAGAAATAAAATAAATAAAAAGAGCAAATATTTTCATATTTGCTCTTTTTTTATACCTTTATAAATTTGTTCAATTAAGAAATCATTTATTTTCAAATAAATAATAATGGGTAATACAAAATCAAAGTTTAGAATTATACCCATTCATTAAAATATTAAAATCCACATCTTGGATAAAATTAAATATAATTTTATTAATAATATTAATGTTTTTTAAAATATTTTTTTGACTGCTTGCATTGACAGGCGTTAAAAGATATTGATCCAAAGGCATGCAAGAATCTAAACTTACTCCTATTTTTAACCTTTTAAATTGTTTAGTGCCTAAACGATCAATAATATTCCTTAATCCGTTATGCCCTCCATGACCACCTTGCATTTTTAACTTTAATTTGCCTTCATCCAAATAAATATCATCTACAATAACTAAAATATTTTCTATCTTAATGCGATATTTATTTATAATTTTTTTTACCACTTCACCTGATAAATTCATATACGTTTGTGGTTTAATCAATAATGATTGGTGGTGGTTAAAATTAATTTGATAAATGTGGGCGGTTTTGTCTTCCTTCAAGATTTGATATTTATTTTGACTTAAAAAAGAATCAACAACAGCAAAACCAACATTATGACGAGTGTTTACAAATTTGGTACCTGGATTTCCCAAACCTACAATAAGTTTCATCGTTTTTTCTTTCTTTTTGTTGTGTTTTATTATTTCATTTTATTATTTATGATAAGCAAAAGCAAAAAAACAAAACAAAAGCCGTTTGCAAATTTATTTTTGCAATTATATATTTGAATTATTTTACTAATTATATTATTTTTTGGAATTGCACAAAGAAAAGTGATTTTAATTTTTGTATTTTGTGCGCAAATTATTTTTAATAACAAAGATAACAAAATACAAACGCCAATAAAGAAAAAAGACGCCTTTATTAAAGCATATCTTATATAAATTATTGAAACAAATAACAAAGAAAGAATTATTTATTAATATCTTTTAAAATATTTTCTATACGGCGTCCATAAGATAAAGATTTATCATATTTAAAAACTAAATCAGGTATTTTACGAAAATTTTTAATTTTTTTAGCTAATTCCAACCGAATAACAACTTTATTTTGTTGAATAGTTTCTTCTGTTAATTTCAAAACAGTTGGATCATCGCTTAAAATAGTATAATAAACATTAGCAAAAGACAAGTCTTTTGTTACTTTAACATCGGTTAAATTAATATATCCTATTTGTTCGTCTTGAATAACATCATTAATTAACACCAATTCTTTTTGAATTAGACTAGACAATCTTTCAGCTGTTGTTACCATTTTTTATTCCTCTACTTTGCTTAGTTTAGATGTTTCTATTATATCATTAATTTCAAAATCATTAAAACCATCAAGTAAAATGCCGCACTCATAACCTTGTTTGGCAGATTTAATGTTGTCTTTGAGATGTTTTAAGGATGCAATTTTACCTTTAAATAAAACTTCATCATTGCGCATTACTTTGGCAAAATCGCTATTATTGACAATACCTTGTGTCACATAACAACCAGCAATATTGCCAACTTTACTGATATTAAAAATTTTTCTTACTTCTACTTTACCAGTAACCACTTCTTCAAAAGTAGGTTTAATCATAGATTTTAATTTTTGTTCAATATCTTCAATAATGCGGTAAATAACATTATGAATAGTAATTTTTACTTCTTGTCTTTGAGCAGATTTGAGTGTGGAAGAAGCAGGTTTGATATTGAAGCCTATTAACAAACTGTCTGATGATTTGGCAAAAGCAATATCTGTTTCTGTAATGGTGCCAACAGCAGCGCGCAAAAGTTGCACTTTAAGATCAGATACTTTAATTTTGGCAATCATACCTTGAAGCGCTTCCAAACTTCCTTGAGTATCAGCTTTTAAAATGATATTTAGTTCTTGCGGTTTTTCGGTTTCTAAGTCTTGTAAAATATCTTCTAAATTAAGAGGTGAAAGGGTTTTGGCTAAAGTTTCTTTAGTTTGGGATTTTTTTTCGGCTACAATTTGGCGTGCTTGTTTTTCATTATCAACGGCGTAAAAAATATCTCCTGCTTGAGGCACTCCTTTTAATCCTGCAACACGCACAGGTTGCGAAGGTAAGGCTTTGGTTAGTGTTTTTTTGTTTTCATCTTCCATGGAACGAATTTTTCCATAAGAAGCTCCAGCAACGACGATATCGCCTACTTTAAGGTTGCCATCACTTACAATAAAAGTAGCCACCAGTCCTAAAGATTTATTAAGGCTTGCATCAATAACTGTTCCTTGAGCTTTTTGATCGGGATTAGCTTGTAAATTTTGGATTTCACTAACTAAAAGAATAATTTCTAATATTTTTTCCAAACCTTCTCTTTTTAAAGCAGAAATAGCAATATAAGGAGTAGTGCCGCCCCATTCTTCAGGCAACAAATCATAACTAGATAATTCTTGCATAATTTGTTGTGTGTTATTATTGGGTTTATCAATTTTATTTAAAGCAACAATAATAGGAATTTGGGCTTTTTGGGCGTGCTTCAAGGATTCTAAGGTTTGTGGTTTGACGCAATCATCAACTGCTACTACCAAAATACAAATATCAGTAATTTTAGCTCCTCTAGCCCTCATCTTCTCAAAAGCTTCATGTCCTGGAGTATCAATAAAAGTTATTTTATTTCCTTGGTATTCAACTTGATAAGCTCCTATGTGTTGGGTAATGCCTCCAAATTCTTGATCAACTACACGAGTTTTTCGAATGGCATCTAATAGAGTAGTTTTGCCGTGGTCAACGTGTCCCATAATAGTTACAATGGGCGGTGTTTTTTGAAAATTAAGTTTTTGGTTGAGTTTGGTTTTAGTGAGGGAAGGCATTTGCGGTTGAAGTTGTGGTGGGGTGTGTTTTTCTTGGGGTTCGATTACTTGAATATTGTAATCTTTGGCTAAAAGTTCAACAATATCTTTTTCTAAGGTTTGATTAACATCTGCTTTAAGTCCTAATTGTAATAATTTTTTAATTAAAAAAGCACTGGTAATGCCAAAAACTTGAGCGATTTGAAAAACTTTGTCTTGGGGATTAAAAACATAGTTTTTACTAGCAAAATCGTTTCGCAAATCCGTTGCCTTGGATAATTTAGGGGTAGTTTTGGATGAATTTTCATTATTTGTTTTTTTGTTAAGGGTCATTTACATCCCTCCTTTAATTTTAATAATTTTTAATGCATGAAAATAAAAGATTGCAACATAAAAAATAAATTGGGCAAAAAATAAAAAATGTGAAGTGTGAAGTGAACAAAAAATATTTCAAAGATGGAAAAATGCATAAATAAAATATAAAAATGTTTGCTAAGTTTGTAAAGCAATCAATTTTAAAAGAGTTTGATATATTTCTTCAGGAACTTTGGTTTTGAGTTTTTTATCTAAAAGTTTCTTTTTTTGCGACAAAATAACATATTCAAGTTTTAAAGTTAGATATACTCCTCTTCCTTGAAGTGCTAAATTAAAATCAACAGCTACTTTTCCTTGTTTAGTGCTATTTATTCTAATCATTTTTTTGATATCTTGAATTTTTTTAGAAACTATACAAGTTCGCAAAACAGTCATTACAATTAAATTAATCCTTCTGTTTGGGCTTGATCTAAGGTTTTGATATCAATATTCCACTTAGTTACTTCCGCTGCTAATTTAACATTTTTACCTAATTTACCAATCGCTAAAGAAAATTGGTCGTCAGGAACAATTGCAAGAGCGTATTTGTTAATGTCATCTTTGATGACAACTTGAAGGCATGAAGCAGGTTTGAGGGCATTTGCAATAAGTTCTTGGGGATCGTCGCTCCAAACAAATAAATCAACTTTTTCGTCTTTAAGGATTTTGATAACATTTTTAATACGGTTGCTTCTTTCGCCAATACAAGAGCCAATGGCATCTACTTGAGCGTCGCAGGACAATAAACCAATTTTGGTACGTTCGCCAGAGATGCGGGCAATCCCTGCAATTTTAACGATGCCTTCTTGGATTTCAGGAATATTTTCTTCTAACACTTTAACTACAAGTCCCACATGATTACAACTGACAAAAATCTTAGGCCATTTAGTAGTTTTTCTTACTTCTGACAAAAAAACTTGAATTCTTTCGCCTACTTGCATTTCATTATTGGAAGCAATTTCTTTTTTAGGCAGCAAGGTAGTAATTTCTTTTTCTAATTCCAAATTATAAAATTTATCGTTTTCCGAAATAATTTTAGCGCTAATTAATTTGCCTTCTTGTTGTTTGAAAAAATTATAAATGTTTTCTCTTTTCTTTTTGGTAAGCTCTTCGTTGAATTGATTTTTAAGTTCTTTGACAGCGTATAGATTAAAATCTTTAGGATCAACTTTAATATCAATTACTTGACCTATTTTGGCATGAGGCTTAATTTGTTGGGCTTCTTCAAGAGTAATGGGAGTTGACTCTTTTAAATTAATAGTGCTCATAGTAGCTTCGTCGGCAACCAAAAATTGTTTATATAAAATAATTTCGCTTTTGTCTTCTTTTAACTGGATTTTACAGCTTTTAACTTTATGATTTTTTTTGCAACCAGAAATCAATCCTTTAGCAAAAGCATCAATAACTTGGTCTTTATCTAAATCTCTTTCTTGAGCGATTTTATCTAAAAGTTTAAAAAAATTCTTACTAATCAAACGATACCTCCTAGTAAATGCATCTTGTTAGATGTGGGCGAATTTAACATTAACAAACACAACCAACTAAAACCAGATACAAAATAAAAAAAACAGTGATTTGTTACAAGCACCATTTTTATCTTTTGATGAAAAAAAATAACTCATAATATAATTATATCATTTCCCAAGGCAAATAACAATTTTTTATGCATCCTTAAGGAATTTTGTGAGTAAAAAGGAGATACAAATAATAAATTTGACTATTGGACAATATCTTTAGGAGTTAAATATAAGAAATTAGGTTTTTGGGTTTGGCTGATAAGTCCTTTCAAAATTTCTACCATTACCCAAGTATCTTGTTTGCAATATTGTTCTAAGGCTTGAAATTGCGCTTGAAATTGCAAAGGAGACATTTTAGGCAGTTGAATATAAGTTAAAAAAGCCTCAATACCATTTTGAATAACTAAATTTTGATAATTCAAATTGCAAAATAAAGGAGTAATTTTTTTGATAGAAAAAGAACCTTGCAAATGGGGATGATAAAAATTAATGCCTGCGGCTTGTTCGGAATCAAATCCTAGATTTTGATAAAAAGTTTTGCTGCCTTTTAGAAGGTCTTTAAGGTCGAAAATACGCGCAATAATGTTTTGGATTTGTAAGGAATATTCAGGAAAAAGCAAAGATAATTCTTGAAGGCGTGTTTTTTCAAAAGCTTTATGATAAACAATAATGGAGCCTCCATCATCTAAAATGGCATTGGTTAGTTTTTCTAATAGGGTTTTTCTGTAATCGGCGTGATCGGGTGCCAAAAAAGAAACGTGATTTTTATCTTTGTTGCACAAACCAGGGGCTTTTTCGATGTGAAGTGAAAATTGAAATAAGGATTGAGTATAGGGTTTTTCGCCTTTAAATCTAGGAAAAGGACACGGAAAAGCCTCAAAATCTAAATAATAAAGAGGGTATTTTAGAATTTGCAACCCTGCTTTAATCTTATCAAAACAATAATAAGGAAGCTTTTTTTGGGTAACTTTTTGTTGCACTTTGTTATCAAAACGATTCAACCAAGCAAAAGGAATGTCAGAAACATGATAATATTGTTGCAAAATTAACTGTTGTGTTTCGTGTTTTTGTTTGTTTTGGGAGTCAAAAAAACCTAAATGATTATAAAAATAAGTAAAAATACTGTCTTTGGAAGGGATGTTTTCATAAAAATGAAGGATTTTTTCAGGCAACAAATAATAAGCAGAAGTGTCGTTTGGCTTGTTAGTTTTTGAAGACAAATAAGAAATTAAAAGATTGGCATCATTTTCTAATATTTGAGTTCCTTGTTGTGTAATCAAAGTCAAATCAATAAAAGTAAGCAAGTTAGGATCCAAAGCCGCATTACAACTTTTGCAATCATAAACATAATCCGAATTAAGAACTACCAAATAATACTCTATTTTTTTATTTTTTTGTGCCTCAGTTAAATTATTTTCAATTACCCATCTTTGATAAGTTAAATCATAGATGTATTTTCCTTCTTGTGATTTGGGATTAAAAAAAGTTTGCATTTTTTTTTGATAAGATGGGTTGTCTTGATTGGAGCCCTTGCAAAAAGGTGATAAGGTGTTAGGACTTGTATAATGGAAAAAGGGCATTTTTTCTTTGTTATCGTTTACAAATTGCAATTTTAAGAATTTTTTGCTAGTAGTAGTTTTAGTTTCAAAAATACGAATAGTAGTTTTGTCTTCTTGATATCCATCTAAAAAACAATAAAATTGATATCCTTGTTTATTCATTTGAAACTTTTTTTGTTGATAAGTTTCCAAAGAAAAAATAACTTCTCCTGGAAAATGTTTTTCCAAATAAGAACCTACCAAAAGCTCTAATTGTTTGTAATAAGGTTGCATAATGTTTAAATGTTTTTGGTTTAAAACAGCTTGATATTCGTCTTGCTCGCTTAGATTTTCTTGTAAAAAAGCAAGTTTTTTAGCATAAGTTTCTTCATTAATTAAATCTTTGAGTTCATTGGAAAAATCCAAAAGAAACTGAGATTTATTTTGATACAAAAACTTAAAATTCAAATATTTTAAAACTTTTAAAAACTTAATAAAACGAGTTTTAGAAATTTTCATTCATGTGTCCTTAATTATTGTCTAATTTGATATCTGCATAAAAGCAAAAAATACAAAATAATTAATTATTTTGTATCATTATTATTGCAAAAATTTAATTGTTATAAATTATTGTTAAACTACAAAAAAATACAAAATATTAAGCAATTTAAGTTGGGGATTTTTAAAATTGGTTTTTTATTCATTAAAAAATACAAGGGTTAAGAGTTATTGTTTTTGATTAAAGTTTTTTAATGTTTTTTGAATACGCAATTTAGCATCAAAGTCTTTTAAAGCATTTCTTTTATCGTGTTGTTTCTTACCTTTAGCTAAGGCAATTTCTAATTTAACTAAATTTTTATTAAAATAAACTTTTAAAGGAATAACAGACAATTTTTCAGTTTTAATTTTGTTTTGAATTTGGATAATTTCATGTTTTTGCAACAAAATCTTTTTAGTTCTATTTTCATCATATGCCAAACAACAACTAAAAGGATATTTTAAAATAGTCATATTCACTATAAAAGCTTCTTCATTTTTGATATGAATATAGGAGTTTAATAAATTAATTTTTCCTATTCTAATTGATTTTACTTCGCTTCCTAATAATTTTATTCCTGCTTGATATTTTTTCTTTTCTAAAAAATAATCATAAAATGCTTTTTTATTAGTGATAATTGTTTTCATAATTTAAACTTTTCCTTTGCAAAATGAAATAAATGCAATAATCAAATTTGAGTTAGTAAGTTTTTTAAAATAAGTTTGTTGTACAGTATATTTATCACCAATATTATTGTCAAATCTTTTCTTTTCAAACATTTTAATCAAATATTAATCAAATAATTTAATTACAATTGAGCCTTATTAAAACTGAAAAATGATATGGAGGCAAAACACAAATAAACTTTATTTGCAAAAATATAAGAAGGTTTTTATTGCTTTTTTTCTTTCTTTAAAGAAGGTTTAATAACTTTTTGATAAGTTAAAAGACTTGTTTCAATAGCACTAAATGCTGCTTGTTTATCTTGTATAGCTTCAATAACTACTTTTTTCTTTTCCAAAGCTTTGTAATTTTCAAAAAAATGCTTAATTTCTGCAATCATTGGCAAAGGAATATCTTTTAAATCTTGTAAATGAGAAAAATACTTATCAAAAACAGGAACTGCAATTACTTTTTCATCTAATTCATCATTATCAATCATTTTAATTACTCCCAAAGGACGACATTTTACCAAAGTCATAGGATCTAGGATTTCTTGAGATAACACCAAAACATCTAAAGGATCATTGTCTTCACAATTAGTTAAAGGAACAAATCCATAATTAATCGGATATCGAAAAGCAGTTGTCAAAAAACGATCAAGCAACAAAAGACCTGTTTCTTTGTCAATCTCATATTTTTTTTTACTTCCTTGAGAAATTTCAATAACTACTATAAACTCTTCTTTTGTAATTCTTTCAGGATTAATATCATGTAATATATTCATTTTTAAACCTCTTTATTATTTTATTTATTTTATAATTTGTTTTATGATATTTTATTGTTTTATTTTTTTGCAATAAATTTTTATCTTTGGTAATTACAAAAGATACATTAAAATGCTTCCTGCAACTGCAACATTTAGGCTTTCGACATTTTGAGTGCAAATATTTACAAAATAATCAGAAAGGGCTTCTGTTTCCAAAGAAATCCCTTGTCCTTCGTTTCCTAAAACTAATACTTTTTTAGGATATTTTTTAGCATCTTCCATAGTAATATTGGCTTTTTGGGGAAAAGCACTAAAAATAGAATAGTTTTTTTCTTTAATTTCTTCTAAAAAGAATTTAGTATTGCCTCTTTTTAAGGAAAGCGAAAATAAGGCACCTTGGCTTGATCTAATAGTTTTTTCATGATAAAAATCAGCACTATGAAAACTGGCAAAAACTTGATTAAACCCAAAAGCACTAGCAGAACGCATTAAAGCTCCTAAATTAGCAGGGTCTTGAATATCATCCAAAACTAAAATTTTATCAGACAATAAATTATTCTCTGAGGTAGGTTTGCAAAGAGCCATTTGCTCAAAGACAGTTTTAGTTTGAGATAATTCTTTCATCAAAGAAGGCGCAATAAAAGTTCCTGGTTTTTCCTCATTAGAAGTAAAAATGGTAACAACAGCGTTGTTTTTTTGTGCTTGTTCAATGAGATGATCACCATATACTAAAAATTGTTGATATAAATCGCGATATTTTTTTAATTGTAATTTTTTTAATTTTTTAAAAGTATGATTTTGTTTCGATGTAATCATAAATGTTCCTTTGAATGAAATTAGTAAAGCATAAAAATATAAAATTAATTTGCATTTTAAGCTCTTTTTAAATATTATTTTATTGAATTGTTTTTTATCTTTTGTATTTTAATATTGACTTACAATTGTTTGCTCTGGATTTTGTTCGCAAAAATGCTTAATTGCTTCTTTTACATCAAAAAAACCATAATCACAGATATTAAATTGCAAATGTTGGTCTATATTTAGAGTAATTGTATTTTGCAAAGCATCATTTAATAAGGGAAAATAATCTATTTTTTGCTCTTCTCTTTTAGCTTTTAGAATAGTTGGTTTAGTGGTGGGATTTTGAGGCAAATAAAGAGTACAACAATCATGAAAAGCACGAATAGAAATATCAAAAGTATCAATTTGTTTAGCTATTTTAATTATTTCATTTTTATCCATAGTAACTAAAGGTCTTAAAATAGTCATACTCGTTACTTGAGTGGTTGTCTGCATACTTTCCAAAGTTTGACTTGCTACTTGTCCTACTGATTCACCATTAATTAAACATAAATGATTTTTTTGAAAAGCAAATTGAGAAGCTAAACGATACATCATCCGACGCATAACATTAATGATATAAGAATCTAGAACTGTTTTAGTAATTGTTTCTTGCAAATATCTAAAAGGCACTAAATGCAATTTAATTTGATTACCAAAAGCATAACGACTCAAAACTTTAGCTAAATCAATTACTTTTTGGATTGATTCTAAAGGAGTTAAAGGGCTTGATTCAAAATGTAATAACTCTACTGTAATACCTTTTTTCATCGCCAAATAAGCAGCTACAGGAGAATCAATACCACCACTCATCAAAACAATTCCTCTACCACCAGAAGAAACAGGAAATCCTCCTAAAGCTTGAGTTTCATCACTTTTTAAATAAAGATAAGTGTTTTCTTTTCTAATACTAACATGTAAAATAACTTGAGGATTTTTAACATCAACTATTAATTTACCTTCAAACTGCTTTAAAATTAAAGGAGCAATTTGTTGGGTAAGTTCCAAACTTTTTAAAGCAAAACTTTTATCTTTTCTAGTGGTGTCTATTTTAAAAGAAGTATTTTTTGTAATTTTTTCTTGCAACAATAAACAAGCTTTTTGAACAATATCATCTAATTGTCTACTTGCTTGACTTACTACAACAAAAGAAGAAATCCCTGATACATAAGATAATCTTTTAAGAATTTCTTTTTCTAAACTTGCATCATAAATATATTCTAGATAAGCATAATCATGTTTAAAATACATTTGAACGTTGCAAAGGTCTTTAATTTTATTTTGTAATAATTGTCTTAATGTATTAATGAAAGCTTTTTTATTTTTTCCTTTTAAAAATAATTCTCCAAATCTAATTAAAATTTTTTTCTGATACATAAAGTTCCTCACATCAATATTTTGTGTATGAATATTTTTGAATAAATTATATTTAAATATCTTTATACACTTAAATATTAAAATATAATAACTTTTTACAGCTTAATTATAACATGAATATAACTATTTTTGTGATACAACTGCATATTGATAAGTTTTTGCCTTAAATACTGCAATTATAATTTATACATCCTCATTTATATAATATATCTTTTTCAACAAAAAAAGATTAACTTTTGCAAAAGTTAATCTTTCCATATAACAAAATATTTAATTATAAAATAATCTAAAAATAAAAAGGACTCCCACCAATAAATTCTTTTAACAAAGACTCATGAAACACTAAATTAGAATCCAAAGATTTAAAAAAACTTAACAAATTTAAAAAATACTGAGCTTTATCAAAATACTTACTTGTTTCAGGAATTTGCAATAACAAAGGAATTAAATATGGTTTCAAAACATTAAATTCATAAATTAATTCAGAATTGAAAACAAAATCAGCTTCTTGTTGATTAGGATAAATCCATCTAAACTCCCCTTTTCGCACAGAATCCCAAAACTCAAAAGTCCTTAAAATAGTAGTATTCCTAGAAATATAATCTCTTATAGCTCTTCTTAAAAACCTCACATCGGTTAAATGTAAAGGATTGTGGAAATCTAGTGATAATTGATGTTGTGGGGCAATATAGATTTGAAATTTTTGTAATCTTGGAATAAAAGGAGTAAGTTTAGGGTTTATGGCATGTATTCCTTCTACCAAAATAATATGATTATGGGTTTGAATATCTTTTTGGGTATGACTACGAGTAACAAAATCAAATTGGGGAATAATAGTCTTTTTGCAAGTCAGCAAATCATAGATATTTTGATTAAATAAAGGAATATTTAAGGCATCAATACTTTCAAAATCAAAGGAGATGCCATCTTTTTCTTTGGGAATATCTTTCAAAGGCAAATAATAATTATCCATAGCAATAATAAAAGTACAAATTCCAAACGCTTGTAATTGTAATTGTAATCTTTTAGCAAATGTAGTTTTTCCACTAGAAGAAGGGCCCGAAATATTAATAATTTTAAGATTGGAGGCACGTTTAGCAATTTTATCACTTAATTGTTGCAACTGATTTTGATGATTAATTTCTGCAAGATTAATTAAATTAAATTGACTTTGAGCAGTTTTGGCAAATTGATTAATTTGGGAAACATTTTGCATTTGAATAGTTTTTTTAAAAGCCAAACTTTGAGTAAGCATTTGTTCAAATAGAGGTTCTTGTTGAAAAGGAGGAATTTTTTCATCACTAAAAGGAGTTACAAATTGCATAACAAACCCATTTTGATGATAAAATAAATGATATTTATCTAAATAACTAGTGTTAGGAAGTAAACCTTGATACATATAATTACAATAGTTTTGGCAAAAATAAAGGGTAGCAAAGGAAGGAGCTTTTTGTTTGAGGAGACTAATTTTATCCCCAAATCCCAAAGATTGATAAATTTGCAAGGCTTTTTCAAGGGGCAATTTCTTTTTGGTAATATCTAATTTTTGCGATACTAACAAATGCATTTCTTCTTTAATTTTTTGAAACATTTCTGGCAAAAAGGTAATTTCTTTGGGAAAAGATACCAAAATACTAGAAGAACTATAATAAGTAAAATGTAATGAAATATTTTCAAAAAGTTTGTAAGATGCCATAGCAACTAAATATCTTAAACTAGCTTCATAAATATTTACAGCCGCAGCGTTCCAAGCGCCTAAAAAAGTAATTTGATTGATGGGGGCATGCAATTTAAAGGTAAGTTCTTTTAATTTATTGTTTACTTTGGCAGCATAAACATTTTTAAGGTTTAATTGATTTTTTAAAGTTTCTAAACTAGTGTTTAAAGGAACATTTAAGATGGTTTGATTATAATAAACTTTTAGCACGATTCCCTCTGATACTGATAATATATTAAAAACCTCAATTAAGAGGTCTTTTTCTAAATAAATAAAATTATTGTAATGTTTGTGAATTGCAATAAATAATATTGAAAAATAAAAAAAGGTAAAAAAAATAATTAAAATGTGGGGGCAAATTATTTGAGTGTTTCAAAGTTTTTAAATAAAGCCTTTATCTAATAATTGCTTTCTTAAAATATCTGCTTGGGAAAAATCTCTACATTTTCTTGCATCTTGCCACAAAAAATATGTTTGTAAGTCTGTTTTTGTTGGTTTGTTAAATGGAATTGTAATTCCTAAAATATTTAAAATTAATAATAAAGAGTTTTGAAATTGGGATAACTTATCCAAAATTTGGGTTTGATGGGCTTGTTTAATTGTTTGTTCCATTAAATCAATTACTTTATGAGTAGCCAAATCATCTTGCATTAATTGATGAAATAACTGCATTATATATTGGTCTAAGGCTTGGCAAGAAAATTGATTAACTTTTAAATAAAAATTATTTTTAGTTAAAAAATCAGTTATTTTTTGGTATTTTTGTTGGGCTTGTTCCATCAAATCATAACTAAAATTGATTGGCTTGCGGTAATGAGTACTCAAAATTAAAAGCTTTATTGTGCAAGGATTGTATTGTTTTAATAAATCTTTACACCAAATAATATTTCCTAAAGATTTAGACATTTTTTGATTTTGATAATCTAATCTTTCTACATGCATAAAAAAATTAGCTAGTTTTTGGTGGCTATGGGCGTGTGTTTGGGCAATTTCATTTTCATGATGAGGAAATTTTAAATCTGTACCTCCTCCATGAATATCCAAAGGCAATTTAAAAAGTTGTTCAATCATAGTTGCACATTCAGTATGCCAACCAGGACGCCCTGCAAACCAAGGACTTGGGTATGTAATACCTTGCGAAGTTTTTTTCCATAAAATAAAATCTCCTGGAAATTCTTTTTGGGGGTCTAATTGTTTACGTGCATTTTGTTTAAGTTGGGATAAATCTTGTTTTTTGAGTTTACCATAATCATCAATTTTAGATACACAAAAATATATTCCTTGATCGGTAAAATAAGCAAATCCTTGGTCTAAAAGAGTTTGGATGTAGACAATCATAGAATTGATATATTGAGTAGCTTGAGGTTTAAAATTAATGGTTTGAATGTTTAGGGCTTTGAGGAGATTGTTGAAAGATTTAATATATTTATTGGCTAAATCTTGTTCCAAAACTTGGTTTTTAAGAGCATTTTCAATAATTTTATCATCAATATCAGTAATATTTACTACATAATATACCCTAAAATTAAGCATTTCTAAATATCTTTTCACTGTATCAAAAAAAATTAACGGTCTGGTGTTTCCTAAATGCAGGTGATTATAGACAGTAGGTCCACAAACATACATGTTAATTTGGGGCGGATGGGCAGGGTTAAAAAATTCTTTTTTGCGAGTTAAAGAGTTATAAATTTTTAGCATTAAAGAAATCCTTTTTGTTTGGAAAATGGCATAAAGAAAAATGAGGGGGCAAATAAAAGAAAAAAATAAGGGTTAAATTGCGATGGAATGAATTATATAAAATAAAATGATAAGTAAATTAAATTAATTATGAAATATATAAATATTATTTTTCAAATGGAATTAATTAAAATTTTTGGGCTTGTTCTAAAACATAAGATAGATTTTTAAGTACTTGTTTTTTTCCTAACAATTCTAATAAAAGGGCGATACTGGGACCATTCATTTTGCAAGTAGTTCCGATACGCAAAGCCATAAAAAGTGTTTTTTTAGCAAAATCATTTTGGTTAGTAACTTGTTTAATGGAATTAGCAATAACATCTTTTTCAAATACAATAACATCAAAAACATTATAAAAAGTTTTTAAAATAAGGGTTGTTTGGGGATTAGTTTGTAAAAAATGTGTAGCTTCTTGCGATAAAAAAGGTGTGGATTGAAAAAAAAGTTGATAAAAATCTGTGATTTGTTGCATATAATTCATTCTATCTTGAAACAAAGCCACAAATTTAGTCATCCACTCTTTGTCATTTGTAGGAGCGGTTGTAAGAGCTAAATATTTTTTTTGCAAAATAAATGATGCAATTACTTCTGGAAGCAACTTTCTTAAATGTTGATTATTCAAATAATCTAGTTTAGTTTTATCAAACATAGCAGGAGCTTTATTGAGGCGTGCCACATCAAATAAATTAATTAATTCTTGGGGACTTAATATTTCGGTTTGGCTTAAAGGACTAAATCCTAACAAAGATAAGAAATTAAATAATGCTTGTGGCAAGTATCCTAATTTTTCATATTGTTCAATAAATTGCATAATATTAGCATCTCTTTTGCTTAATTTTTTTTTGTTGTCGTTAAGAATTAAAGTCATGTGAGCAAATTGAGGAAGATGCCATTGGAAAGCTTGATAAATCATAATTTGTTTAGGAGTGTTAGTGATGTGTTCTTCTCCTCGAAAAATATGAGAAATCTGCATTAAGTGATCGTCAATGACAACTGCAAAATTATAAGAAGGATAGCCGTTTGATTTGAGGATAATAAAGTCTTCGATTTCTTGACTTTGAAAAGTAAGTTTGCCTCTAATTAAATCATCAAAGGCAAAAGTTTGATTGGTAGGAACGCGAAATCTTATGGCAAAAGTGGTGTGTCCTTCTTGAAATTCTTTGTAAGCGAGATCTTGATCAAGTAGTTTTTGGGCGTATTTTTGGTAAATGGGAAGTCTTTCTGATTGGCGATAAGGTCCAAAAGGTCCTTGGATATCGGGCCCTTCGCTCCAATCAATTCCTAACCAACGTAAATTTTTTAATTGAGAAGCCTCGCCGCCTTTAACATTGCGTGAAAAATCGGTGTCTTCGGTGCGGATGATAAACTCTCCTTGATTGTGTTTGGCAAACAAATAATTGAATAAAGCAGTGCGGGCATTTCCTATATGCAAAAAACCAGTAGGGCTTGGAGCATAACGAACTTTAATTTTTTTCATAGTTACAGTAAGGGTTTTCCTTTTAATTTAAAATCGATAGGGGAGGTGTTGGTGGAAAATTTAAAAAAAAGGAACTTTTTGACAAAGTTCTTTTTTGGATTAACGTTTGGAAAATTGTGGTGCTCGACGAGCTTTTTTTAAACCGTATTTTTTGCGTTCAACACAACGAGCATCGCGAGTTAATAAACCAGCTTTTTTTAAAATAGCTCTTAATTCGGGAACACTTTCAATTAAAGCGCGTGCAATTCCTAAACGAATAGCGCCTGCTTGAGCTGAAAGCCCTCCGCCGTTTACATTCACACTTACATCAAAAGCTTCTCTTTTTTCAGTTAATTCTAAAGGTTGAATCATTTCTAAGCGTGTTGCAGGTAATGGCAAATATTTTTCAAAATCTCTAGTATTGATTGTAATTTTGCCAGTACCATTAGTTAAAATAACTCTTGCCACAGCACTTTTACGACGACCAGTACCAAAATAATTTACTTTTTTCATCTAATTAAGCCTCTAAACTTTCTGGTTGTTGCGCTTGGTGATTGTGGTTTTGTTCGGCATAAACAAATAATTTTTTACCAATTTGTGAACCTAATTTAGTATGAGGAACCATTCCTAAAATTGCTTTTTCAACCATTCTTGTAGGAAATTTACGCATCATTTCTGAAGCTACAATTTTAGTTAAACCACCTGGATAACCTGAATGTTTGTAGTAAGTTTTTTGTTGCCATTTTTTGCCAGTTAAATGAATATAGGCAGCATTTACAACAATAACATAATCGCCATTGTCTACGTGTGGCGTGTAATGTGTTTTGTGTTTTCCTTTTAAAATGGAAGCCACTTTGGTAGCTAATCTGCCTAGGGTTTTGCCCTTAGCATCTACTAGGTACCATTTAGGTTTTACTGTTGTTTTATTAGCCATTAAAGTTTTTTGATTGTTTTTTGGTTGCAATTGTTCTTTCATGGAATTTTCTCCTTATTATTAATGAAAAAATAGTGATTAATTTTATGTGTGTATTTGTGTTTTGTTTGAAAGCGACAAAAACAAAAGAGTTATGAAATCTTTTGTAATTTAGATATGAAATAGTCTTAATTATTATGAAATAGTAATTTTTTATTTTCAATATTCTATTAATATTTTACTAAAATAATGTCATTAAGTCAATTAAAAAAAATCATTTTGTCAACTTTTTTTAAAAAAGAATGCATAAATTGTGTAAAAAAAATTGAAAAAAGAGGATAATGGTTGGATGGTTATCAGATAATTTTGATATTTTTTATATACAAATAAAAAGTCCCAAATTTACTAAACATTAAGGGAATTTTTAAAAGCAAAAGCAAAAGCTTTGCCTTTCAGCACTTCTACTAAAGCAAAAACAAAGTCAAAGACGGTTATAGGAGAACGCGAAGTTACAAATTTATCACTAATAACAGCTTTTTGGTCTGGCAAATAAGTACCTTCAATAAAATGATTACAAGAAGGAAAGCAAGTAAAAGGGTGATTTTTTAATAAATCTAGTTTGCCTAGAAACATGGGAGCGGAACAAATAGCTCCAATAACTTTATTAGCATCAACAAATTTTTGAATTAATTTTAATAAAAAAGTTTCTTTTTCAATAATTTGCGCTACGTAAGGTCCTCCAGGAATAACTAAAAAATCGTATTCTAAAGGATTAATAGTAGCTAAATTGGCATCTGCTTTTACACAAAGCCCGCTAGAAGACATAACTTCTAATTGAGGATTTAGAGTTGCAATTGTTAAAGGAAGGGCTACGCGATTTAATAAAGCTCTTGTGACTAAAGCCTCACAATCCTCAAATCCGTCATATAAAACTAATAAACCTTTCATATTTTTCCTTGTTGTCTCCTTTTTAACTTTGTTATGCGTTTAGTTGCGTGTGTGTGTAAGTAATTTTTGGGGGTTGGGGTTGGTTTGAGTAAATTAAATGCAAGGAAATAAAAATAAAAAAATACCACAAAAGCTGTGATATTTGAATTATTAATTTTGGTTTGCTAAATATTTTACTAAATTACGTCTTTTGCTGTTTTTCATAAACAAACCTCTTTTAGAGTGAAAATCGTGAGGGTGTTGTTTTAAATGTTCACTTAATTGTTTGATTTCTGCTGATAAAATAGCAATTTGAACTTCAGATGAACCTGTGTCTTTTGCAAAACGTGAATTTTGTTTAATGATTTCTTGTTTTTGTTCTTTGGTTAATGCCACGTAAAAACTCCTTTTTTTAATTTAAATTTGGTTGAATTTGATAGGTTTTAGGTTTGATAAAAATTATTAATTAATGTTAAACTTTTAAAAACTGGCCCACATCAAGAACAAAAATCGTTGCTCCGCCCACAGAAACTTCGGTAGGAAAAGAATTATAAGCACTAAACTCATTGATGATATTGTTTGGAATCATTTGAGTTTTTTTATGAGAATGGGCTTTTATAATTTCTAAAGCTTTGAGTACTTGTTCTTCTTTGACTCCTAAAATAAAAGTTGCATTAGCTTCTTTTAAAAAACCTCCTTTAGTAGCTAATCTAGTTGTAAAAAAACTATTTTCTATTAAAGATTGTTGTACTTTGTTAGCATCGCGACTAGAAACGATAGCTATAATTAATTTCATATTATCCACAAGAGTATTATACCTTATTTTACTTTATTTGATGAAAAAAAAGACTAAATTGTGGAAAAAAATGATAAAAAAGTTGGTGAGAGGAAAAAATTTGGTAAAAAATGGATGTAATTAGCGTTTATCAAGGGCAAAAGCAATGCGATTTCCTAAAAAATAAACTGTTTGAGTTAAAATAAAGGTAAGCAAAACAGATACTATAATTAAATCAAAGCGAGTAAAAAAGGGTTCAAAATCATAATGTCCGTTATAGCCATTATCAATTGCCACTGCTGCAATACCTTGATGCCCTACAATTTGCAAAACAGAAGAATAAGCAAGGGAAGTGATAAAAAGAGAAGCTAGTTTTAAAATGATATCAGAACGGGTTTCTGTTAACAAAAATTTAGTCACAAATTGAAATTTAGTTGCTCCAAAACTAAATGATGTTTGGTATAATTCTGGATTAGTAGTTAAAAAAACTTGTTCGCAATGACGAGCAAAAAGAGGAGCAATAGCTAAGACTAAGAAAAAAAGGGCAGTACCAAAGCCATAACCCATGCGAAAATAAGGGATTAAAATTAATTTTAGTAATAAAACAATTAAGATTAAAAAAGGAGTAGAAATGAAAAAATTCATCAAACTATTTAAAATCCAATATCTTTTATAATGTTTTTGTATTTTGAATAAATATAATAAAACTCCTAAAATAAGCCCTAGAAAAAAAGCAATAAAACAACCTATTAAAGTAATTTTAAGAGTTTCTTTAAAACCATTCCATACCAATTGATTTTTAGCTAAAACATTCCACAAACGAATAAAAATATTATTTTCCATTGAGTTTTTCCATTAATTAGAAGCAGGAGCAGCGCCTGTTTTGCCTAAATATTTATCTTTAATGTTTTTACTTATTTGTTTAACTTCTTGTCTTGGAATCATATAAAAATTGGTTGCAAATTGGCTGTTTCCCATATATGCAATAGCTTCTTCTTCTTTTAAAATATCTTGTAAAATTTTAATTTTCCAGTTATTTTTATTATTGTTAGTAGTCACTAAAGAAATGGTATAAGAATAAATAATATCATCTAAATTAGTGGGTTTTTGCATTATTCCTAGTGATATAACATTATTTATTCCCAATCCCATAAGAGTAGGATAATTAAGACATAAATCAAAATCATTAGAAGCAAGAAATCTAGATGTAATTGTCATTAAATCCGATTCAGTAGTGTATTCTATGTCAGGATATAAATTAGTATGTTGAAAATCTGTAGTTTTTAAATTAAATTGTTCTTCAGTGCTAAGAGTGCGTTTTGGGTTTTTTTCTTCAATAATTTTTAATTCTTGCAACACGCGCAAAGCTAAAGAACGTTGAAAATTGTCTTGTGGAATCAAAATTTTAAGGTTGTTAGGATGTTTTTTTCTTTCAATTCCTTCTAAATTATTAAAAGGATTAGGTTTAGCAAAAAGCCCAAATTTAGCTAAATAAACTACTTGGATAAACGTTAATTTATCTTGATCTGGAATATTTGGATTTTCTTTATTAAAAATATTTAAATCATGTACATGAGCGTCTAATTTAGCATCAACTTTTTTGTTTAAAAGTAATTCATTGGTTTGTTTAAATCTAGAACTTATATATTGAACATCTAAATCAATATTGTATTCTTTTAAACGGTCTTTGGCATATTCTTCTAAAAAATATTTAATAGTTGGCAGAGCAGTTGCTACTGTTAATTTATGGTTTTTTTGGTTGGAAGGGGTATGAGCTAAAGATTTTTTAGCATCCCAAAGAAAATAACCCAAAAGCAAATTACACAAAAGAGAAATAGTTAATAAGGCAAATAATAGATTTTTTTTAGTTTTGGAAGATAAAGAAGAAAGTTCAAACATGTAATGTGTTTTCTTTCTAAGTGATTTTATTTATTAATATTTTGTTGGACAAAAACATTTGTATGATAAAAAAGGATAAGAAAAAGGATAAAATTTAGATAAAAATGTTTTGATAAGAAGTAGCTTCAAATTTACAAGAAGGATTAAGGGTAGCAATATTAGCTAATTTTCCTTGCTCCAAAATAGCTACACGATGGCACAAACTTTTAATTACTGCAACATTATGAGAAACCAAAACAATGGTAGTTTTTAGTTTTTGATTGGTTGTTTGCAATAACTTCAAAATCTCTTGACTTGTCATTTCATCCAGGGCAAAAGTAGGCTCGTCACAAAAAATAATTTTAGGCTCGTAAACTAAGGCACGTGCAATGGCTACACGTTGTTTTTGTCCGCCCGAAAGCGTTTTAGGATAGGCAGTTGCAAATTGGCAAAGTCCTACAAAATCTAGCATTTTATTTACTTTAGTAGTAATTTGTTCTTCGGGAGTGCTTCTTATTTCTAAAGGAAGAGCCACATTTTCAAAAACATTTAAATTACTCAAAAGATTAAAATTTTGAAAAATCATAGCACTTTCTAGATGACTAAAAGCTTTTTGCATGGAAGAATTAGCATTTTTATCAGGCAACATAAATCCATTCATAATTTTTAATAAAGTAGTTTTGCCAGAACCCGAAGTTCCTACTAACCCAAAGATTTCGCCTTTCAAAACTGCAAGTGAAATGTTTTGTAAAACTGGAAGTTTTTCTTTTTTAAGGAAAAAAGTTTTCGAAAGATTATTAATTTTAATCATAAATAATTCCTTGTTTATTGTTTTTTTAATTTAAATGATTGTAAAATTGGAAAGTGGGTGAAAAAAATAAAAAGTTTAAAACACAAATGATAAAGTAAAGATAAAAAAGTTTAAAGCATTAATTGGAGTTGTTAAGAGATTGTAAAAGTTTTTCAAAATTAGCAGGTAAGGGTGCTTCTAAAATAAGATTTTGATTGGTGATAGGGTGGTTGAATTTTAACATTTTGGCATGCAAAAATTGACCTAAAGGAGTAATATGGTGTGATGAACCATAAAGTAGATCTCCTATAATAGGACGTTTGAGGAAGGAAAAATGTGCTCTTAGTTGATGAGTTCTTCCTGTTTCCAAATTAAATTCCATCAAAGAAAAGTGAGAAAAACGTTGCAAAGTTTTAAAATGAGTAACAGCAGTTTTACCGTCTGGAATAACTTGCATTTTTAATCGATTATGAGGATTTCTTCCAATAGGCAGTTTGATAGTGCCTTGATCTTCTAAAAAACCTTCAATTAAAGCCCAATAGATTTTGGTAATTTTTCTTTGTTGGAACGCAATTTGTAGTTTGTCGCTTACATCATTATTTTTGGCAATAATTAATAAACCAGTAGTATTTTTGTCAAGTCTATGCACGATACCAGGTCTTTGGGTATCTACATGACTTAAAGTTGCAAATTGGTACAACAAGCCATTAACTAAGGTTGTTTCTTGAAAACTTAAAGAAGGGTGTGCTACCAAATTGTCAGGTTTATTAATAACTGCTAAATAGGGGTCTTCGTAAATGATGTCTAAATTAAGATTTTGAGGAGTTTGTAAATTAACAGATTCTTGAGTTTGAGGGATAATAACTGTAATGAGGTCTTGGGCTTTGAGCAAATAACTTTTTTTCGCAGGTTTGGAGTTGACCAAAACTTGTTGTACCAAAATTAATTTTTGACATTGACTTTTATTTAAATTAATGTGAGTCAATAAAAAATGATCTAAACGTTGAAATGCCTCACTTGCAGAAATAAGAAACTCTTTTTTTTCATTCATTTAAAAGGCCTTGTTTTCTAAAAGTTAAAAAAATGTAGTAAAAGAATTGGATTTCAAAAATAAATAAAAAATAATAAAAAGGTTAAAAAATCAAGAAAAAGCATTGGTGATCAATTTAAATTATCATAACGAACACCAACTCTAATCAAACTTAAAATTGGTGTTAATTGTAAAGATATTTTTGGTTTTTGCAAAAAACTATTTTTAGAAATGAAAAAATAGATTGGTTTTGGATTTATTCGGAATCTGTTGACACAACTTCTGGAGAAGTTTTTTCCTTATTGTTTGGATTTGATTCGTTTGATTCTTGGTTGTCTAAATTGGTTGTTGTTTTCAATTCATCATTTAAAGGAGTTGTATCAGTGCTAGTTGTTTCGTTGTTGGCAGGCATGTGAGAAGTTGGTTGGGTTGGGCTGTTGGCTTCTTCTTTTTCTTTTTCCCACCAAGCAATTTTTCCTGTAGTTACAATTTCATCAATATCTCTTTTATTAAGAGTTTCAATTTCAAGTAAATATTTAGCGATTGTGTCAAGCAAATCTTGGTTTTCTTGAATAATTTGTTTGGCTTGTTGATAACAATTAGCAATAATTTTTTGAATTTGTTGGTCAATTTCTAAACCTTTAGGATCAGAAAAATCATTTTGGAAAGTATTTCCTGAATATTGCACTGGTCCTAAATCACTCATGCCGTATTTAGTTACCATCAGTTTAGCTATTTGCGTAGCGTGTTTAAAATCGTTGTAAGCGCCGTTAGAAACGTCGTCAAACATTAATTCTTCGGCAACACGTCCGCCCAGAAAGGAAGTAATTTGGGCTAATAGGGTTTTTTTGGAAGAAAAAAAAGTTTCTTCTTGAGGAAGCATTAAGTTGTATCCACCTGCGTTTCCGCGGGGAATAATGGTGATTTTTTGCACTATTTGGGCAAAAGGAATTTTAATTCCAATAACAGCATGTCCTGCTTCGTGGTAAGCTACCATACGTTTTTCTTTGTCATTGTATTTTTTAGATTTTTTAGCAGGTCCAATTAAAATACGGTCTAAAGCTTCGCTGATATCTTTTTTATTGATAAAAGTAGCATTTCTTCTAGCAGCTAATAAAGCAGCTTCGTTTAAGGTGCCTTCTAATTGAGCACCACTAAAACCTGGGGTTTGTTTAGCTAATTCTTCTAAACTAATTTCTTCTGAAAGTTTTTTATTACTTGCATGTAATTTTAAGATAGCTTCACGGTCTTTAACATTTGGTAAAGTAATATTAAAGTGACGGTCAAAACGTCCAGGACGCAAAATAGCTGAGTCAAGAGCTTCGGGTTGGTTAGTAGCTGCAATAACAATAACACCCATTTTTTGGTTAAAGCCGTCCATCTCTACTAAAAGTTGGTTTAAGGTTTGTTCAGAACTGTTACTCCCACCAATATTGAAGCCTCTTTTTCTAGCAACTGCATCAATTTCATCGATAAAAACGATACAAGGAGCTGCCAGTTGAGCTTCTTTAAA
This sequence comes from 'Santalum album' aster yellows phytoplasma, assembly GCF_018283495.1. Classification (NCBI taxonomy): domain Bacteria; kingdom Bacillati; phylum Mycoplasmatota; class Mollicutes; order Acholeplasmatales; family Acholeplasmataceae; genus Candidatus Phytoplasma; species 'Santalum album' aster yellows phytoplasma. The sequence continues at coordinate 31,837 of NZ_JAGVSK010000005.1, read as the reverse complement.
AAGATCTCTGACACGTGAAGCACCAACGCCTACATAAACTTCATCAAAATCAGAACCTGAAGCAGCAAAAAAAGGAACGCCTGCCTCACCTGCAACTGCTTTGGCAAGTAAGGTTTTTCCTGTACCTGGAGGTCCATACAACAAAACTCCTTTAGGAATTCTTGCTCCCATAGCAGCGTATTTGCGCGGGTTTTTTAAAAAGTCAATCAATTCTGACATTTCTTCTTTTTCTTCATCAGCTCCTGCTACATCTGAAAAAGTAAATCTTTTTTGATTGATAATAACTTTGCGACTTTTAGAACCTTTTTTACCAGGGGCTGATGCCAAAATTTCTTGTCCCATTTGTTTGATAGTATCGGCAAAAAAGAGAAAAAAACAGTAAAAAATTAACATTGTTAAACATTGTCTAAATACCCAAACAACAGGTTCATAACCATTCCAAGGTCTAGGATCTACAGAATCAATTTTATATTTGGGGTTTGGTTTTTTGTCAAATACTTTTTCACAAGGAATATTAAAAAAATCAATTTCTTTACCGTCTGTAGTAGTAACTACAACATTACAAAAATATGAATTAAAATAGTGAGGTTCATAAATAATTTTTTCAATTTTGTTATCTTTTGCAAGTTCATCAAATGTATTGTTATCTTTTTTTGCATTCTTAGTAAAATAACAATAAATAAAAGTGGCAACTATTAAAATTAAAGCAAAATAAAGGACGCCCATATTGAATTTTTTAAAAATTTTATCAAAAAATGACATAAATTAACCTTTCTTGCAAGAAATTATCTTTGAGTTAAACATTGAAATCAAATATTTTAATTTTTGGAGTTTAATTTGGGATGGATGTAATTTCTGCATTTATTTTTTTGGATTCTCATTTTTAATTTGTTTGAGAAAAACAATTTGAAGAAGTAAAAAAGTTTTTAAAAGCTAAATAAATCTTGGATTGGTTTCCTAAAGTTAGGTTGATATATAAGTGAGGAATAAATAAAATATTGTCTAGATTGTCTACTACTAACCATAAATTATTTCTTTGAGTAAGGGGCACTTTTTTTTCAATTAAAAATTTTTTCAATTTTTTAGTGCCAAAACTAAATTTTAATGTGTCTTTTGGTTGGCGCAAACGCACTTTTAAAGGAAAACTAACTTTTTGAGGATTATAATTGAGGGATTGTAACGAAGGAGAAATGCAAGCAAGACAAAGATTACATGTAGAAACACACAACAAAGGTTTTGACAAAGCAAAGGAAAGTGGTGGTGCAGGACTCATTAATGTAATGTGCTTGTAATCTTTAATTAAATGCCACTCAAAATTAAGATGCCAAGATAAATTAGGCTTATAAGGATTGTTAATGCCTTTGATGATATTTTGGATAAAAATAAAACTTTTAGTAATATTTTGTTGTTCTAATAATAATAAAATGATATCTTTTTGAATAACTAAATCAAGGTTTAAAAAAGGTGCAAGCGCAAAAGAGTTTGGTGAGTTACAACTATGATTTGTGTGTTTTATAAGAAATAAAAGAGTTTGTTTGCGAATAAAATTATAGGCTTGCAAAAGAGTTTGTTGGTATTTTGGGATATTTTGCAAAAAACTAGTTTGGGTTTTTAAGTAAGGAATAACTTGGTGCCTGATTTGGTTTCTTTGATAAGTGAAGTTTTGATTGGTGTAATCTTCCAAAAAAGGGATTTGGTAAAAAGCAGCATAACTTATGATTTTGGCTTTGGGCACGTATAAAAAAGGTTTTAAAAAAATGAAATCTTGCCAAGAAGTTTGGATCTGCATGCCACTATAACCTAGCAAAGTGCTGCTTCTAGTTATTTTTTGTAAAATAGTTTCTGCCAAATCATCTAAATGATGGGCTGTTAAAATAAAAGGAGTTTGGTGCTTTGTAGCTATTTGCATTAATTTTTGTTGTCTTAATAAACGTGCTTGGGTTTGAAAGTTTTTTTGGGGGCAGTTAAGTTCAAAATAATGGAAACAAAGGGAGTTTTGCAGGCAATAACTTTGGACTAATTCTTTATCTTTCCAAGCATTAGGGCGCGCTAAATGGTTGAAATGCACAACTTGCAGTTTTATTTTTTGTGCCACCAAACAATGAAGTAAAGCCATTGAATCAACGCCGCCACTTACAGCTATAATATAGGTTTGATTGGCATCTAGACTACAAGCAAGTTTGATAGTTTTCATGAAACATCCTTAATTACAATTGCATTTGAATTTGAGTTTTAGGGTGTTGAGTTGTTCTTGGTCAACTGCGCTGGGAGCTTCTAACATCAAATCTTTGGCACTTTGGGTTTTAGGAAAAGCAATAACATCTTTGATATTGTTGGTTTTGGTAAACAACATCACAAGACGATCAAGACCTAGGGCAAGTCCTCCATGAGGTGGGGTGCCGTATTTAAGGGCTTCAACTAAAAAACCAAAACGAGTTTGCACTTCTTCTTGTGAAAATCCTAAAAGACTAAAAATTAATTCTTGCGTTTGGGGATTGTTAATTCTTAACGAACCACCACCCACTTCGTAGCCGTTCCAAACTAAATCATAGGTTTTGGCAAGAGCTTTTTGAGGATTGCTTTTCAAAATGGCAATATCACAAGGAGCAGTAAAAGGATGATGCAAAGAATAAAGACGATTGGAAGTATTTGAGTTTTCCAAAGTAAGATCTGGTTGGAGCAGGTCTTCTTGAGTAGTTTCAAACAAAGGAAAATCAACAATCCATAATAACGCTTCTTGAGTTGTATCAACCAAAGATAAATCAAGGGCTAGTTTGGTGCGAAAAATACCTAAAGCTTTGTGCATAATGTCTTTTGTGCCAGAAACGACAAAACAAATTTCTTCATTTTTTAAAAAAGAATCATCTTTAATAAATTGAGATATTCCACCTATAATTTTATCATTTTTTTTAACAAAAGAAAACAATTTCAAGTTAAAATGTTTACTAAAAAACAATTGATACTCATCTAGTTTTCGGCGTGTCAAAACTGCTGTTTTAGAAACTTTAAAGCCTTTAATGTTGCCTGAAAACATATTTTGGGGGCAAGTGGTAGTATCAAAAAAAGTAGTAAAATCGGTGATTTTAAGGGGATTCCTTAAATCTGGTTTATCAGAACCATAAAGTTCAAAGGCTTGTTGATAAGTTAATCTTAAAAAGGGTTGAGAAAGTGGTTTTTTCCAAATATTGGCAAATAAATCTACTATAATTTCTTCTGTTAAGGACATAATTTCATCTTGATTTAAAAAAGATGTTTCAATATCGATTTGACTAAATTCAGGTTGTCTATCAGATCTGAGGTCCTCATCGCGGAAACAACGTGCTACTTGAAAATACCTTTCAAATCCTGCAATCATGTATAATTGTTTAAAAAGTTGGGGAGATTGAGGAAGGGCATAAAAATTACCTGGATAAATTCTGGAAGGCACTAAATAATCTCTTGCTCCTTCAGGAGTTGATTTAGATAAAATGGGAGTTTCTAGTTCTAAAAAATCATTTTTCAAAAGAGTTTGACGAATACTTTGGGTAATGTGGTGTCTTTGAATCAAAAAATGTTTAACTTCAGGATTTCTTAAATCCAAATAACGATATTTAAGTCTGGTTTCTTCTAAACTTTCTTGACTTTGAAACACATTTAAAGGTAAGGTTTGAGCCTCACTTAAAATTTCAATATGAGATACTAAAATTTCAATATCACCAGTTGGCAAATCAGGATTTTTATTGATTCTTTCAATTACTTGACCTTTAATTTGCACGACTGTTTCTAATTTAATTAAAGCTATTTTGTCGTATTGTGGATTATTTTCTTTAACTAATAATTGAACGATACCAGAAACATCACGTAAGTCAAAAAAAAGAGTTTTTCCTAAGTTGCGTTTACGAAAAATAAAACCTTTTAGAAAAACTGTTTTTCCTTGATGGGCAAGTTGTAATTGATTGTTATAATGGCTATATTTAGTTTTCATGAATTAATTTAACTCCTTGTTGTTTTGAAAATAAGAAACAACATCTTTTTGCAATATGGTGGTTTGCTGTTGGGTGTCAGTATTTTTGATTGTAATTTGATTGTTGTCAAATTCTTTTGGTCCCAGAATTAAAAGATAAAGGGGTTGTTGTTTTAAGGCTTGTTTGAGACTTTTGGAAAAAGATAAAAACTGATAATTAAGATCGGCGGAAAAACCTTGATGGCGGAGAGTTGTTGCAAGTGCAAGTCCTTGATAAAAAAATTGCGGCACACTAACTAATATAAAGGCATCCAAAGAAGGTAAGATATTTTTATTGCAAAAGGAATGAGTGGCTAAAATCGACATTAAACGTTCCATGCCTAAGGAAAAACCAATACCAGGCGAAGGGTTTCCTCCAAATAAAGTAACTAAATTATCATAACAACCACCCCCACCTAAAACTGCTTGATGTCCTTGTTCGTTATTATAAACAATTTCAAAAACGCTATGAGTATAATAATCAAGTCCACGGACTAAATCATGACACAATTCAAAATTAACATTCATTTGTTTAAGCCCTTCTAAAACTTGTAAAAAACGAACTTTGGCGTCCTCAACAAGATGGTCAAAAATGCGTGGTGCTTGCTTTAAAAAAGGTTCGTTGTGACAATTTTTACAATCCCAAATACGCAAAGTATTTTTTTTAAATCTTTCTTGACATAAAGGACATAATTGTTGATAGTGTGTTTGTAAATAGTTTTTAAAAACTTGTAAATAATTATTGTATGTAGTTTTACATCCCAAAGAATTAATCTTCACAGTAATATCACAAATCCCTAATGATTTGAGGGTTTCATAGGCAAGAGCAATTACTTCTACATCTAAAAAAGGGCTTGATTTTCCTAAAATTTCTACTCCTACTTGATGAAATTGACGATAGCGTCCTTTTTGAGGTCTTTCATAGCGAAAATAAGGTCCATAATAAAAAAACTTGTGTAATTGTGAGGTTTTATCTAATTTATTTTCCACATAACTACGAATAACACCAGCAGTTCCTTCGGGACGCAAAGTAATAAAACGTCCTTTTTTATCTGCAAAAGTATAAGTTTCTTTGGAAACCATTTCTGAATGTTGAGCTGCTCTATCAAAAACACCACGATATTCAATTATAGGGGTTCTTATTTCTTGCAAATGATACTTGGCAAACAAAGTGCGAATGTGATTTTCTACTTTTTGCCAACAAACCATTTTATCTGACATCAAATCATAAGTACCTTTAATTTTAGAAAACATCTTTGGGCTCCTTTGCTTTTGGGGTTGGGTTGGGTTTTAATTTTGTGATGATTATTTTTTTGTTATTTTTTTGTTGTTTTGGGATAAAAGTTTTGATAAAGCTTTTTGGGTTTTTGTTGTTGGAGATTTTATATTTTTTAATTTTTGGTGCTAATAAAGCTTTAAAAAATACATGAAAATGATTTAAAAAATACGCACAAACACACAATAAACAAAATAATTTTAATAAGGTGTCATTAATATATGGAGTAAAATAAAATAAATGGGGAATAAATAATTGTCTGCATTATAAATAATAAATTATTTAATTATTGATTCTTTGAATTTGATAAATTTGCGAAATTTTATATAAATTAGTAATTAGATTATTTAATTCTTTAGTATTAGCTATTAAAACCCTAATCTTAATAATAGTTTCTAATTTTTGTTTATTAATAACATTAAATTCTAAAATACTTACATTAAAACTGTTAATTTTATTAATAATTTGTTGCACTAAAGTATCTTTGGTAGAAGCAATAATACTAATCCAAGCAGGATATTTAGCAATAGTAGGGTCTTGTTGCCATGAAGCAGTAATTAATCTTTTTTCATCACATTGAGCTAAATTATTACATTCCTTGCGATGCACAATAATACCTCTTCCTTTAGTGACAAATCCTAGGATTTCGTCGTTATAAACAGGGGTGCAACAACTTGCCAATTTTAATTTAGGATTTCTAAGACCTTCAATAATAACGCCTGTCTCACTTTGATGTTTGAGTTTTTTATGCGATTTTGCCATTTGTTTTTGTAAAATATTTTGACTTAAAGTTTCTTTGGCTAAAACAAGCAATTTATTAATTACTGACTTAGGATTTAATTGTTTTTTAGCAATTTCATAATAAAAATCATTAAGAGTTTGAATATTGTAACGCTCAAAATGTTTTTGGACAAAATTATTATCAATCAAGGAAAGTTCAATTTTATTGGCAGTTAATTCTTTTTCAATAATATCTTTTCCTTTTTGAATCTCTGCTAAATATTCAGTTTTATTTTCTTTGATATCTTTTTTTAAAAAACCTTTAATTTTTCTTTTGGCATGCGTTGTTTTTACCATGCGCAACCAGTCTTTATTAACTGATAAAATATTTTTATTGGTTTTAATCGAAATAATATCACCATTTTTGAGTTGATAATCAATTGGTACAATTTGCCCGTTAATGATGGCTGCTGTCATTTTGCTTCCTACTGCGGAATGAATACGAAAGGCAAAATCAATGGGGGTAGAACCTTTGGGAAGCTCAAATACTTCTTGAGTAGGAGTAAAAACATAGACATTATCACTTAAAATATCATTTTTAATAGAATCTACAAATTCTTTGGGTGTTTCTTCGGGATGATTTTTGGCATCCATAGTAATTTTAACTAATTCTTGATACCATCTTAATTTTTTGGCAAGTTCTAGTTGTTTATCTTCTTGGGAATAAGTTTTATTTTCTTTATAAGCCCAGTGAGCAGCAATTCCTTTTTCAGCAATTTCATCCATTTCTTGAGTTCTTATTTGCATTTCAAACAAAGAGCCGTCCTTAGTTAAAACAGTTGTATGCAAAGATTGATAAAGATTAGGTTTAGGAACTGCAATATAGTCTTTAAATCTTAGGGGAAGTGGCGAAAAATGACCGTGAATAATCCCTAAACATTGATAACACAAATCCACAGTAGGTACAATAATTCGAATAGCTAAAAGGTCAAAGATTTCTTCAAAACTAACTTTTCTTTTAACAATTTTTTTATAAATACTATAAATATTTTTGACACGCCCTTTAATAGTGTAATTTTTGAGTTGGTTGCTGTCTAAAAGAGATTTAATATTGGTGATAATTTTGGTAATTGATTCTTCACGTTGTTGTTTTTTTAACCGAATTAAATTAGAAACACGATAGTATTCTTGAGGAAAAGCATATCTTAGAGACAAATCTTCTAATTGTGATTTAATTTCAAAAAGCCCTAAACGATGTGTTAAAGGAGCGTAAATTTCTAAGGTTTCTTTGGCAATACGTAATTGTTTTTCTGAAGACATCGCATTTAAAGTTTGCATATTGTGCAAGCGGTCAGCAATCTTTACAATAACAACTCTAATATCTTTTGCCATTGCTAAAAACATTTTTTGTTGATTATCGGCATGTCCTTGATTTTTGTGAAAAGCAATTTTGGTAAGTTTAGTTGCCCGATAAACTAAATAAGCCACGTCTTCGCCAAACAAAGAAGTTAAATCTTGCATAGTAGCATTAGTGTCTTCCAAAACATCGTGGAGTAATCCTGCCATTAAAGTATTGGGTTCGCTGTTTAATTGTGCCAAAATTTTAGTCACTGCACAGGGATGAATAATATAGGGTTCTCCTGTAAAACGTGTTTGTCCGTGATGTTTTTCTTTGGCAAAAAGATAGGCTTGAGTAATTTTTTGCAAAATGGTGGCATCTTGAATATTTTTGGAAATCACAGCCATTAAATCTTGATATAATGTATCTTTTTCTAAAGTTAAATCGGAATCTAAAATCATCTTATCACCTTCTTTTTTAAGGATTTGCAAAAAAACGCAAAGAAAATAAAAGAAATCAAAAAATAAATTAAGTGTATAGTCTTTTTGTGCCTTGAAAATAAACTTCTTTAATAACGCCTGCCCCACAACAAATATTGTTATCATAAAAAGCAAATATTTGCCCTGGAGTTACTGCTTTAATTTTTTGAGGATAATGAATTTCTAAGTTGTTTTGGTCTAGCCAAGTTAAAATAACGTCTTGATTGGGTTGGCGGTAGCGCATTTTGGCTTGTAGGTGCAAATTGGTTTTTTTGCCGCGCCAAACAATATCACCAATTAAGGCTTTGTCGCTGTATAAATAAGGATGTGTGCTACCTTGTTCTACGTATAAAGTGTTAGTTGGAAGGTGTTTGCCAACGACAAACCAAGGTTTTTGGCTGGGAACATCACCCAAACCTAAATTTTTACGTTGCCCTATGGTATAATACATTACTCCTTTATGATGTGCTAAAAAAGTCCCATCCAAAGTTTTAATATCACCTTTTTGAGCGGGTAAATAGTTGCTTAAAAATTGAAAAAAATTTCTTTCACCAATAAAACAAATCCCCGTGGAATCTTTTTTAGTGGCATTAATTAAATTATTTTCTAAAGCAATTTGGCGTACTTCTTGTTTTGTGAGATTGCCCAAAGGAAACAAAATATTTTGTAATTGTTTAGTTGTTAGTTGTGATAAAAAATAAGTTTGATCTTTGTTTTGGTCAACAGCACAAGCAAGTCGTGGAACTAATTTTTGGTCTGAAGAAGTTTCATATATAATGTTAGCATAATGTCCCATAGCAATATATTGAGGGGCAAGTTTTGTTGTTGCATACTCAATAAAAGCTCTAAATTTAATTTCATTATTACACAAAATATCAGGATTCGGAGTAAGATTGTTTTCAAAGGCTTTGATAAAAGACATAAAGACTTTTTGCCAATATTCTTCAATAAAATCAACACGATGCAACTTAATTCCTAGTTGTTCAGACACTTTTAAGGCATCTTTATAATCTAGTTCTTGCGGGCATATGTCATTTAAAGTGGGATTGCCTTGGATATCAAAATTAAGATTGCTATCCCAATTACGCATAAAAACTGCTTCTACCAAATAACCTTGTTTTTTTAAAAGAAAAGCAGCAACGGCACTATCAACTCCGCCTGATAAACCAACAACAACTTTTGTCATTTTTTGCTCCTTTTCTTTGTTTTTAATTGGTTATGTGTGTGTGTTTTGATTTATTATTTTGATGATATTTATTGATGTTTTGAGATTTGGGTGTTTTGGGATTTTATATTTTTAGAACTTTGATTTATTGCTTTTTATTCTTGTCTTTGTAGATAAATAGGAAGCAAAAATTCGTTTCTGGGCGAAAGACTATTTTCTAAAACTTTAGGACCTGGTGCCATATTTTGTCTTTTAAATTGATTTTGATAAAAAGTTTTTAGATATGAAACAACTAATTGATTGCTTTTTTCTGGACTTAAATCAAAGGCAATTTGCAAAAACCAAGCAATTTTAGTTTTGGTAAAACCTTTTTTAATGTGGCAACAAAGAATAAAATCTTCCATAATTAATTTTTGATTGATGTTTTCTTGCACTAATTTTTGATATAATTTTTTTAAGGCAGGTGTAATTTGTAAATAGTTTTTTTCTAAATGATAAAGTAATAATTCTTTGACTAAAACATTAGGAACGCCAGCATTGACATTATAAATGTGGTCGTAATGAATACGAGGATTGTTTTTTCCTAAAGCCATATCCGAAAAATTATTATTTTCTAACAACAAAAACTTTTGTGTTTGGGAAGCTAATTCCTTTAAAAAAACTTGATCTAGGTCTTTGGAACAAGAAGCAAGTTCGTTTGACAAAGTAGAAATGTTGTTAATATCGTTGAATAAAGTGGTTGTTTCGTTTGCTTCATTTATTTCATTTGTTGAGTTTGTGTCATTTGTGGCATCAGTTAGATTAGTTGTGTTAGTGGTGGCATCAGTTTTGTCAAGCCCCAAAAAGGCTAACAAATCTTTTTTCTTTAAAAAACTACTTTCACAAATGTGGCAAACTCCTTTGGTTTGTAAAAAATCTTTGAGGAGTTGATAATGAGTTTGGTTGGAAAAAAGAAGCGGATTTAGGATTACAATGAAATCTTCTAACGGTTTTTGCAACAAGGAAAAGCTTTGAAAAGCAACTACCAAAGTTAACAAATCATTAATATTTTCAGTAATTTCTACAATTATTTTGGCGTTTAAATTGCTAAGTTTAGTTTTAAGTGCTAATACTTGGATTTCATTTGCCAATTTTAAATGCGAAGCAACATTTGATTGAGGAATAAAAGGCGTTTGATTAATTGGTTTTTCAAAGTGATAATGGGGCGTTTCTTGGAGTTCAAAATAAGCTTTTAAAAAAGGATGTTGTTTTCCTATTCTTTGGTCACCATAAGTAGTATCAATTCTTCTTTGAAATTTAATTAAATCAACACAAACATCAACTACTAAACTTACATCTTGATTAAATAAATCTTTTTCGGCGACCATTTCGCCTAACAAAGCAGCCATTTTGTGATTAGAAAATAAATTATCAACAGTAGATTCAGTAATTCCGCTACTAGTGTAAAAATAGCCTCCAATTTGTTTGCGCGAATGATCAAGAACAGCATTTTTTCTTAAATCAAGTTTGCCTATGTGATCGGTTGAGGCAGAAGGATTAAAAATTAAATGAGCACCGTTTAAGGAAAGTAGATCACCAGGAGAAAAGACAGTCCATAAATCTTGACAAATTTCTACTCCAAAAATAAGATCAAATTGGGAATTAATAAATAAAACATCTCCAAAAGGAACTGTTTGACCCAAAATTTGGATGTATTGGGATTCGCAGGTTTTGCCTGATTGAAACCATCTTTTTTCGCTAAATTCTTTATAATTGGGAATAGTTTTTTTAGGGGTTATTCCTAATATTTTATCTTTTTGAATGATAACTGCTACATTAAATAAAACTTCATGCAAAGCAAGAGGCATGCCTAAAATATAGACTCCTTCAAAAGAATTATTTTTTAAAAGCCAATCTAGAGCTTGAAAATTTTGTTCTAAAAAAGTAGTTTCAAAAAAAAGATCTCCTGCTGTATAACTACTTAAACAAAGTTCAGGGAACAAAACAAAACTGGCTTTACTTTTGTTTAGAACATTTTGCATACTATAAGCATTTTTTAAGGGATTACCTACTGTTAAAGGAGGGCTTGCTAATTCAATTTTAATAGAACCGTTTTTGTACATTTTCTTTCATTTGCTTCCTTAGTTATTCATTATTTAATAATTAAAGATTAATATTTATGATAATTAATATTTTTATTAAGATAATTTATAATAATAACTATAATTTTTATTGTTTATATTTAAATAATTTAATAATTTTTTATGATGTTAAATAAATTGATAAATATTTAATTTATGGTTTGGGATGATAAAAAAAATAAAACCATTATATATATTATATAATTTTTTAATAATTTTCCCAAATAAAACCTTATAATTGATTCTTTTTTATTATTAATAATAATTTTTGATTATAATTGTATTTATAAAGATTATTTTATTGCTAAAAACTATTATTAATAATAAAGATAAATAAAAAAAACTAGGTTAAAAAACCTAGCTTTTTAAATAATGATTAAATAAGATTATTTATTTTTTTTGTTTTTTTTAACAAAGAAAAACACACCACCAGCAACGGCAGCAACAACTACAACAGCTACTAATGTTAAGAACCACACTGTTTTGTACAAAGGTTTTTGAACTACATTAAATTCAAAGGTAACGTTTCCTGAAACAGTAGTTTTACCATTTACAGCTTCAACAGTAACTTTATCAACATTGTTGTCTTTACTAACTGTGAAAGTTACGTCGTCTTTGGTTACAGTTGCAGGAACTTTAGCTCCAGCTTCTCTTAAAGCTTTTAAACCAGCTTCTGCATCTACTTTGTCATCTTTAACTGTAAGTGTAAGTTTTTTGTTTGTTCCTAAAGTTAATTTATTTAATTCACATACGCCTACTAAATCTAATAATTTTTCGCCTTTTAAAGCGCTTGTAGCTGAGATATCTACAGGTGTAACTTTTACTTGATTATTGATAACTTGTACTTTTACAGAATCTCTTGTTACTTTTTTATCCAATGAAGTGTTTTGAACTCTCCATTGAGTAACAACTTTGTCTGCATTAGATGCATCATTAGCAGTAAGTTCAAGAGGGGTGTCACATTTTAAAGTGGCTAAATCTAGTGGATCATCAGCAAAAACTTGAACGCCAACAAACATTAAAGCAACAGCAGCAAATAAAACTAAAACTTTAGCAACTAAAGATTTTTGAGTTTTTTGATTTTGCATTGTTTATTCTCCTTTCTTGCGTTATATAATTATATGGTTTGAGTTGTTTTCTAATAAAGAGTTAAAAGACAATCAAAACCTACTATTATTTTAACATGAAAAAAGGAAAAATGGGAAATAATAATTAAAAAAATAAAGCTTTATTAGTTATAAAAAAATTATTCTTGTGTTCCTAAATCAAAGTTATTATCTTTATTTTCTTTCAAACTTACCACAGCAGCCTCAGTTGTAATCATCAAAGCAGAGATAGAAGCAGCATTAAGAACAGCTTGACGAGTTACTTTAGTAGGGTCAATTATACCTTCTTTTAAGAGACAAACATACTTACCTTCTTTAGCATTAAACCCAAAATTTAAGGGTTGTAAAAGTTGTTGTTTTACTACATCTTCGCCTACAAATCCTGCATTATAAGCAATTTGATAAGTAGGTACTAAAAGACTTTGTACTACTACATCAATTCCTTGTTGTACTTCTTTATTATCAGATACCAAAGTATCTTTTAATTCTTGATAAACCTCAACTAAAGCTTTTCCACCACCAACTACAATTCCTTCAGTAATAGCAGCTTTAGTAGCATTAAGAGCATCTTCAATACGTAATTTTTTATCTTTTAATTCAGTATCAGTTGCAGCCCCAACTTTAATTAAGGCAACTCCTCCTGATAATTTAGCTAATCTTTCTTGCAAATTTTTAGTTTCATAATCAGAAGTAGCATTTTTAATTTGAGTTTTTAATACTTGAATACGTTTTTCTAATTCAGGACTTTTAGAATTACTTATCAAAGTAGTATTATCTTTTTTAATAATAGCTTTATTGATATTGCCTAAATCATCTATTTTTAAATCTGCTAATTTCATATTAAGTTCTTTAGAAACAAAATTAGCTTTTGTAAGTACTGCAATATCTTGTAACATTTCTTTTTGATTATCACCAAAACCAGGAGCATTAGTTACAACTACATTAAAAGTTCCTCTTAATTTATTAGCTACCAAAACCCCTAAAACTTCATTTTCCACAGCTTCAGCTACAATTAATAAAGGTCTAGATGCTTTTACTACTTCTTCCAAAATAGGTACAATTTCTTGCACAGTACTAATTTTATGATCAGTTACTAAAACTAACGCATTTTCTAACTGTACTGTCATACTTTCTCTATCAGAGACAAAATAAGGAGAAGCATATCCTTTATCGTACTGCAATCCTTCAACAACTTCTAATTCTGTTTCAAAACCTTTGGATTCATCAACATTAATAACTCCATCTTTTCCTACTTTTTGCATCGCTTGGGCAATGATTTTACCAATTTCTTGACTACCTGATGAAACAGCAGCCACATTTTGAATATCTTCTTGGGCGTCTACTTTTTTAGATTTAGCTAAAAGTTTTTTGGCAACTGTTAATGCAGCTAACTCAATTCCTTCTTTTACTAAAACAGGATTAGCTCCTGCATCAATTGCATCAAACCCACGATGAATCATACTTTGTGCCAAAACAGTTGCTGTAGTTGTTCCATCTCCTGCTTTATCGTTAGTTTTGGAAGCTACTTCATATACTAACTTTGATCCCATATTTTGATAAGGATTTTTTGATGCAATTTCTTTAGCAATAGAAACACCATCATTTACAATAGCAGGTGAATCATAGGCTTTTTCTAAAATAACATTACGTCCTTTAGGTCCTAAAGTCACTTTAACAGTATTTGCAATTGCATCTACTCCTTGTAATAAAGCTTTTCTTGCTTCTTTGCCATAAAGTATTTTTTTACTCATTTTATTACTCCTTAAATATTTTGATTATTGATTATTGATTATTATATCTTTATTTATTGATTTATTGATATTTAATTAATATTTATAATTTTAAAAAAAGTTTAAAATATTGTCTTTTTATTTATTAATACTTAGTTTATAATTATTTATCTTATCTATATTATCTTATTTAATTTGTGCCAAAATATCTTTTACAGCAACAATTAAATAATCTTTTTCTCCTAAAGTAACTTTGCTACCAGAATAGCTTTTATAAACTACTTCATCATCTTTTTTTAAACCTTCAACTTTGGAACCTACTCCAACAACAACCCCAACAGAGGATTTTTCTTTTTCTGATAAAGCCAAAATAATTCCGCTAGCTGTTTTAGTTTCTTCCATTTTCAATTTTAAAACAACATTGTCATGTAAAGGGATAATTGTTTTTTGTTTCATGATTAAACTCCTTTTAATTTAATAATTTATTATAGTAAATAAAATATTTTTGTAATGATTTAATTTTGGCACTAAATAATTTAAGTGCCAAAGCACTTTTATTATATCATAAGATTTAATAATTGGCAAGTATTAAAAAAAATAATTTGGTTTGGAGGATTCAAAAATTTATTTTATATTTTTGGTAAATATTATTAAATTTGTCTTATTGGGAATTGCAAAAAAAGTTTTTCATTTATGTTATTGTTTATTCATAAAAATAAGTTTGATAAATAATCTTTAATCTTGGATTAAGATAAATAACACAACCAAATAATAATAAATTACAAGTAATAACTGTTTCTAAATTAAGAACAAAAATAGTGATAAAGGAAGTTATTTCATTAGCAAAAAAGATATTATAATATGGATTATCTTTTAGAATATGTTTAATACTTGACAAATAACATAAATAACCATTTATAGCATAAGAACAAGCATGAATTAACATAATTATAATTAAAATACTTAATAAACGTATAATATTTTTTTTATTAATATTAAAATGACTTAAATCTTTACAATATAATAATCCTGTAAAAGACCAAGATAAAATAGGTATTAAAGTTTTTAAAAGATAATTAAGTATAAGAAAAGTTGATTGATTAATATTTTTTTTCCCAAGCGAAAAAATATCATAATTAGCTAAAATCCAAGAATGTCCCAAAGTAGTTACAAAGTCACAAAACACATAAATAAGAAGCATCCAAGAAGCTTTCTTAAATCCAAAGAAAAACCCTAAATAAAATAAAGGTACTAAAGCCAGATTAAAATAAGCTTTATAAGTTAAAGAAGACTTAAAATTAAATAGCCCCATTTGTTTAGAAAGATGAAATAATATAAGAGCTAAAGCAATTATATGAGCTGCTAGAATATATTTATGTACTTTCTTATTTTTCTTATTCTTATTAACATTACGCATATATTTATTCTAATTCCCTTCCAATATTGTTTTTATTATGAAAACAAAATATAAAAAATTTTTTTATACAACATGTTGTTTCCTTGAAGCAATATTTTAACTTAACTAAATAGTATTAAATAATAATTAGTGTCAATTAAAATATTTATAATTTATCAATTAATCAATTAGCTATTATTAAAGATTAGATAATAATTAATTTGATAATAAAAAAAATAGCCTTCAAAAACTACTCAAAAACAATTTTAATTAATAAATAATTAAAGATAATAATTTGATAATTTTTAAAAACTAATTTAATAAGGATAAAAAGGGTATTCCTATAATAAGGAACAATTTGTTCTTAAATTAAGGAATAATGATGTTCTTAAAATGAAGAACAATTAAGCAATACAAAAAAATGATACTAAAAGTAAATTATTTATTGTTCCCTTTTTCAAATATTAAATGTTTCCAAACATGCAAAACAAAATAATTGATGGATAACAAATAATAATTTAACCAGCTATATTATATAATATTTTTTTAAGGAATGAATCAATTATTTTTTTAAGGAATGAAAAAATTAAGATGCAAAAAAAGGGCGAAAAAGTGAAAAAAAGCGCGGCGCAATAATTATGATATTATAGTTTTTTTACTCAACTCTTATATGACAGTGTTGAGTTTTTTATATTATAAATTCAGATCTGATATACAAAAAGAGCTAGGATATGACGCCGAACTCTTTTTTTATTTTTTTCTACAAAAATAAAGTATGACACCGTTATGCCAATGAACCAACCCAAAGACAACTAACCAAAAGGTTAAAGTTCAATTATATTTGAACAAATTATAAGGGGTTCGTCAATATTCAGGGTTAATTATTTTTTGGGTTTTTGAGATTTATCATTGTTTTGCTGCTTTGGTTTTGGTGGATTTGGCTGAGAAAAACTATTTTTCGCTTGTTGGTTTTGAGTTTGATTTTTGTAATCCTTTTTGGGGTTTGAGGGTTTATCGTTGTTCTTCTTTTGCTTTTGTTATTGTGTCCCTTTATTTGGGTTTGGGTTGTTTGGGTTGTTCGGTCTGAACTGTTCCGTTTTTTGCATCAATTGTTAAAATATTAGATTTATTTTCTTCAGTTAAAATTTAGATCCACCAAAGGCTTTAACTCTCCTTTTATTGCTTCTAATTGTTCTTTGGATAAAACTATTTTGCCATCCTTAATTTCTTTAATTTGGCTTTCTGTTAAAGTAGTCAGTTGAAATTGTTCCTTTACTTGTTCAGCAACTCTTTGAGCTAATTAATTTGTCTTATTATTTCTTTGCTCTTGTGTTTTAGGTGATTTTATGTCTTTGTATAAATTAGGTTCTTTAACATCTTTAAAACTCAAATATCCTAACTTACTTACAACAATTACAAAAACTAACAACGAAAATAACATTGCAATTAAGGAACACACAAAGACAATCAATAAATTTTTTTTCTCAAACATAAATATCTCCTTAATAAAAATATGAATAATACAAATGTTAATAATGCAAATGAAATAGGAAAAAAATAATTAGGAATGAAAATAATAAATAAAATAAATAACAACAAATATAATAAACCCTAAGCAAAAACAAAATATACTAAAAAAATAAAATATTCATTCTTTACTAGGGGCAAATTATTGGAGTGTTTCATCTAAATATATATTATATTTTAATTGTAGCAAAAAATATAGCAAAAATCCAAGAAAAAACAAAGTGTTTATGTACAAACCAAATAAAGGCTTTAACTATTTTACTAAATTATCAAATAAATATACAAATATAATGGAGATGATGGGCAAAAAAGATAATAAACGTGCGCAAAATAACATAAAAACAATCAAATCAAATAATGTTGCAATTAAAATAAATCCCTATCCTAAATATAAAATTATCCCAAACCAAACAACTAACAATAAATTTATTTTTAACAAAAAAACATCACCCAAATAAACCCTTATTGTGATATAATAACTTATATATTGTAATTAACAAAGGAGAAAAGCAATGAGTAAATGTTATATCACTGGAAAAACCACCCTTTTTGGTAATCGTCGTAGCCACGCTATGAACGCAACTAAAAGAATTTGGAAAGCCAACTTACAAAACGTAAAAATTGTTGACGAAAACGGCAAGGTTCAAAAAGTAAAAATCTCTGCTAGGGCAATCAAAAAGCTCAAATTACAAAGAGCCTAAAAACTCTTTGCCTTCCTTTTCTTTCTTATTTTTTATATTTATATTTTATGATTTTTTCATAAAGATAAAGAAAGAAATAAGAAATCAAAAGTTCAAAAATCCCATCAAAAAGTTCAAATAATAAAAACCAAAAATTAAAAAATAATAAATAATAAATAATAAAACACAAACACATCGCATAACAAAATAAAAATAAATAAAATCAAAAAAATAATAAGGAGTCCTAAACACATGAAAGCAAATATTCACCCTCAATTTGAAACAGTGGAAGTTTCTTGTGCAACTTGTGGCAAACAACACCCAATTGGCACCACAGTTACTAGCATCAAAATAGAAACTTGTTCTAATTGCCACCCTTTTTACACTGGCGCACAAACTTTTGTAGTTAAAGCAGGGCCAGTTGACAAATTTAACAAACGTTATGGTATTACCCAAGACCAAAAAGTTAAAACAGTTTCTTCAAATGCTGATAACCAAAAAGAAACCACCGAAGAATTGATTAAAAATAAATAATAAATACTTAAAAAATAAAATAGCAAATCACCCTCCAAGTTCTTTTGGACCAACTATCACACCACAAAACCAAAAAAATTAATTCAAATTATCTTATTTATAAAGGAGTTCAAAAGAATGACCCAAAAAGAACAAGGGCAAGGGTTTATTGAAGTTGTTTGTGGACCAATGTTTGCAGGCAAAACAGAAGCATTAATTCAACGCAGTAATCAAGCATTAAAACTCAACAAAAAAATTTTATCCTTTAAACCGCAAATAGATGACCGTTATTCTGTTAAAGAAGAAATAGTTTCTCACAATCAAAACACTATTCCTGCTATTTTAATTGACAAAAGCAAAGACATTCTCCCGTTTATTACTCCCGAAATTAATGTTGTCATAATAGATGAAGCCCAATTTTTAGATAACGACATTGTCGCTATTGTAGATTATTTAGCTAACTGCAATATTGAAGTTATTATATCAGGTTTAGAACTTGATTTTTGCGGAAAACCATTCGGACCAATGCCTTATTTATTAGCAATTGCAGACACCGTTACTAAATTAACTTCAATTTGTGCTATCAGTGGCAAAAAAGCCAACCGCACTCAAAGATTAATTGACGGCAAACCTGCTCAAAGCAATGAACCTGTTGTTTTGGTAGGCGGAAAAGAATACCACGAACCTCGTTGTCGCAAACACCATTGTTTAGCAGATATTGACAAAACAAAAATTAACTGGCAAAACTTCACCAACCAATCTAAATAACTCCACTAAAATAATTCATCTCAATAATTCGTTTGGAATGTGGATTAATACTTAAAATATGGAAAATAACAACCAACAACATATTTTTTTTATGAAAGAAGCTTTAAAAGAAGCCCAAAAAGCCTACCTCAAAAAAGAAGTCCCCATCGGAGCTGTCGCTGTTTTAAACCAAAAAATAATTGCACGAGCTCACAATAACAGAAACACTAAAAAACTTTTTTTTGGACACGCTGAATTTTTAGCCCTCATGAAAGCAGGCAAAAAGATAAACAGCCGTTTTTTAAATGATGTATCTCTTTATGTCACTTTAGAACCTTGCTTAATGTGTACAGGAGCCATCATACAAGCAGGCATCAAAAACCTTTATTATGGCACAAGCATGGAAAAATCATATTCTTTTAATGATATGTCATCTATCCAAAATATGCCTTTTATGGATAAATTAAATATCCAATCAGGAATTTTAGCTCAAGAAAGCATGCAACTTTTACAAAAATTTTTTCAAGAACTAAGAATCAAAAAAAATAATTTACTATCCCGATAAAAACAACAAAAAAACAAAAAAAATAATTTCAGCAACCCAATAAAAACTCTTATCACAACCAAATTAGACCATCACAACCGATGGTCTTTTATTTTCAAAAAAACTAATTTGCCAATAATAAAATGTTGTTATTTTAAATATTGGCACATCCTAAATAATACACCCTACATTAAAATTACAAATAAATACTAATAAAAAATACTATATTGAACCACATTTACCAAAAAATAAATAATAAAACAAACTAAAAACAACCTTTAATATTTATATCTATTATCTATTTTACTTTTATCTTAACTATATTTATAATCAAAGGCAACCAACCAATCAAACACAACAAAATAAAAAAATTAGAAATATTGTTAAAAGCCCAAAATATGAAACATTCCAATCAACTAAAAACAGCTCAAAAAATAATTACTATCTTAAAAACAAACGGATTCGAAGCCTTTATTGTGGGTGGCACTGTCAGAGATTATTTACTCCAAATAAATGCTAACGAAGACATCGACATCACTACTAACGCCGCCCCCCAACAAATAAAACTCCTTTTATTCCCAGAAAAAACAACCCAAATAAAAATTAATTATGGTAGCTTTAAAATAACTTTTGAAAATTATCTTTTCGAAATTACTACTTACAGAAAAGAAGGCACTTACAAAGACTATCGCCACCCTAGTGAAATTTTTTTCACCAAAAACGTCCATCAAGACCTTTTAAGACGTGATTTTACTATTAACGCTCTTTTAATGGATGAAACTGGTAAAATATTTGATTTCACACCTGAAAAACAAGGAAAAAAAGATTTAAAGCAAGGTTTGATCCGCACCATAAAAGACCCTTTTATTAGATTCCAAGAAGATCCTTTAAGAATTTTAAGAGCTTTTTATTTTCAATCTAAACTAGGATTTTGCATAGAAAAAACTACCCAAAAAGCTATCATCCACAAAAACCATTTATTAGCTAAAATTTCTTCTCAAAGAATCTATGAACACATCGAAAAAATCATCACTCACAAAAACTGGCACCAAACTTTTAAAACTATGATAGAAACTAAAACCCATCTATTTTTACCCCAACTAAACCAAAGCATTCTTTGTTTAGCTTATCTACATGAAACTCAACTTAAATACATTCAAGCACACCACAAATTAAAAAGAAGAATTTTTTGGTCAATGTCGCTTTTACTCAACAACCAAATCCTTGCATCTTTTCCTTTTACCAAACAAAAGAAAAAAAGCTACCAAAACATTGCCTCTTTAAGTTTATATCTTTGGGAAAATATTACTTTTAATTTATTTAAACATGGATTAAAAAATTGTCTCCTAGCTAATCAAATTAATTATCTTTTGCAAAAAGAACCTTATGCAGCAGCCAAAATACAATATATTTATCAATATTTACCAATAAAAACAATTACTGAACTTAATTTTAGTTGGCAAGAAGTCTTAAAACAATTACCCCACAAACCCAAAGGAACATGGATTAAACATACACAAAAACAACTAATTACCAAAGTACTTAATAGAGAAATGCCCAACATTAAAGAACAATTAATTAATTTTGTACTTAGCCAAAATCAAATCCTAGATAAATAATAAATAAATAAAATAATGAATAAAAATAAAATGAACTAAATTATGTAATAACAAAATTATAAACATCAATTTATTTTTGTTTATAAATGTAATAATGCAAACTTACTATTTCCATTTACAAACACTTCCATCAACATATTTTTATCAATCCCAATCTAGACCAATAGGAAACAAACGTATGAAAAAAACCCAAACCAACATCTTACCCAAATATCAAAAAGGACAAATCAACTTTTTTACAGGCAAAGTAACAAGCATCAATCAAGGACTTCATTTTTATAATATCACCTTGCAATTACAAGACAAAAGCGACATCAACATCAAATTAGAACCTCAAACCAAACCACCTATCCAAGGAAAAATATATCATTTTAAAACTATTTGTCTTCTCAAAAATGAAGAACTTATTTTGATGAATCAAACATACAATTTAGCTTATAATGTATTAGATATGCAAACTTTGTATGAAATTTATTTAGCCTTTTATGAATGTGCTCCTATTTCTTTTGTAATAGTAAAAGACGAATTAGAAAACTATTTACATAAAATAAAAAACAAAGTCTTAAAACAAATTACTTACAATTTATATTGCAAAAACAAAAATAAATTTTTAATTTCCAAAGCAGCGTTAAAAATTCATCATAATTATTATGGCGGACTTGGTTATCATACTTTAACTATGTTAAAAATGGCAGAATCTCTTTTAAAAATTTATCCTTTTCTCAATAGTGATTTACTATTTGCAGGTACTATTTTACATGACATGGAAAAAATTAAAGAACTAGATTTAGAACAAAAAAACTATACTCCCAAAGGTTTGCTATTAGGTCATTTAGTCATGAGTGCTTGTGAAATAGAAAAAGAAGCCCAATTATTGGGTTTTCAAGATAAAGAAGAAGTATTATTATTAAAACATATGTTAATTTCTCATCATGGACTTTTAGAACATGGAGCTGCCAAAAGACCACAAATAGGAGAAGCTCTTTTACTTTGGTATTTAGATAATATTGATTGCAAATTAACATCTTTACAAGAATTTTTACAAAAAACCACCACCCAAACATTTACAAAACCCATCCCTGTTTTAGAAAGAAAAGGGTTTTATAAATCATTAGATTTAGATCAAAATAATGATGATGAATAATTTTGTTTTCTTAATTATAAAAAATAGTGAGTTTGAAAATGCATTTCATAATAAAAAAAGACCGTTTAAAAACGGTCTTTTTTGTTGTAATAATCATTATTTATTATCTATTTTATTTTTGTTATAATATGAAATATTAAAAGTTTTGTAATTAAATTATCCAAGTAAGAATTCTTGCAAAGTTTGCCAAGGCAACAAAACACAATTAATTTTACCTGGCAATTGATAAACTTGAGGTGTTCCAAAATCATTTTAGGATTTTTAATTAAAGCACGAGCAATACTTACTCTTTGTTTTTGTCCTCCTGAAAGTTGATTAGGATAGCGAGTTTCTAGACCGTCCAATTCTACTTGTTTTAATATTTGTTGCATTTTCCAATTATCTACTTGTTTTGATTGTAGTGCACAAACCATTTGAATATTTTCAAAAACTGTTAAATTATCTAATAAATTATATTCTGGGAAAACAAATCCTAAAAAATAATTGCGATAAGCATCTAGTTCGAATGAAGCAAATTCATTAATGTTTCATCCTAAAACTGTAATATTTCCCTTAGTGGGTTTGTCAAGCCCTCCTATGAGATTCAATAAAGTAGACTTACCAGAACCTGATTTACCAATAATAAAAACTAATCCTTTTTGAGGCAATTGAAAAGAAACATTTTCAAGGACTTCTGTATTTTGAAATTTTTTAAATAAATGGTTAATTTTTAACATAAAAATTAATCTCCTTTTTATTTCGTATAAAATTGAAATAAAAACACTAATAATGTAATATTTAAGAAATAATAATAGCAAATGATGTAAAATAAATTATTGTTTTTGCTTATTTATTATTTAAGAATAAAAAAGTTTATTTTGTTTTATTTAAGGTAACTTTTTTACTTATTTGTGGTTTTTTAATTTGATTTTTTATAATTTTTTTAATTATAAACCAGTAAAGAAATGCAATAACTAAAGCGGTAAAAGCAACAGCAGCGGTAATAACTTGAAATATGTGGCCTTTAACTGCATCTGTAGCTTTTTGAGGAACATCTTTTTTAGCTTGTTCTACTTTATTTTGAACTTGTTCCTCAGCTTTATTGCTTATATATTGAGCTAATCTGTTTGTTAAATTATAAGCTATTGTTTGAACATCATTACTTTTTTCTCCTAAACACCAACCAAGCAATTTAGTTGCAAATTTATGATTATTTAGAAAATTTTTAATAGAAGGTATTTCTTCTTGTGAATTTAAATCAGAAGGTGTAGGAGTGACATCAGCATTAGCAGAAGGCCAAAAATTATTAATTTTATCTTTAATAGATGCCCAAAGACTTTTTCCTTGTACATCATCATTTATATTTTGTAATTTATTACAATCTTCTTTTACTTGTTGAACTTTTTGTAAATTATCCAACGCAGTTTTATAAGCTTCTTTTAAGGGTTGAGGAGTTTGATTATCCACAAAAGGAAAAAAACTTATAAAAGAGCGCCACCCAGTTGGAGAAGGTTTTAATAAATTGGAAGCTTCTTGAAACTTATTTTCTTTTAAATTGTCTTCTACTTCTTTATATTGTTGTTCCGCTTTTTTATATGCTTCATCAGATTCTAACATATTTTTTAATGTTTCGTCTTGTTGAGTTAATTCTTTAATTTTTTCTTTTTTTTCTTCAATGGCAGTTATTTCTTCTTTGATTTGGTTTAATAATTGTGTGTCAATATTTTCAGGAGATTTGGTTCCTGGCAATATATTATAAATAGCTGTTCTAACTTCTTTGACTTTATTCCAAAACCAAGAATCAGAACATTTTTTTTGTTCTTCTTGCTTTTCTTCGTTTGGTTTATTTAATTGATTATCTTTTGCATTTTTTTGATCTTTATTATTCCCCTTATTTGAACTTTCTTCTTTCTGTGCATAAACAAAATTATTATTAAAATAAGGATTTTTCTTCTTAAAAAAACTAAAACTACAAACATTAAAAACTATAAAAATAAAAAAATTAACTAAATTTAATATTAATGCTAAACATAATATTTTTTTACCTATAAATTTCATCGTTTTACTCCTTAGTTTTATAGAACATTTAAGTATTACATTAAATGTTATGATAAGATATTTTATTGTCATTATAATTTATTTTAGTTTTTTCTAAGTTAAACAAATAAATTAATTTTTTTGATAATTATGGTTTTTCGGTGCAAAGTTAAAAATAATTCATGATGTTTTTGGTGATAATAAAGTGTTGATATAAAATAGGAAAGTGTTGTTCCTAATTTCTATATACTTATAAATGCTACCTTATTTATTATAACTTAATTTTATAAAACAAAAGCAAATTTGTGATGTTGGTAAGCTAAAAAAATACCTTAGCAAAGGGTTAATTTTTTTTATTTAAGTGTTTTAAAATTCTTTCAATATGATAAAACTCATTATAAATATGATAAAGCCCACTTTATTGAAGTTGTTTGTTGGGTGTAGGTTTTTATATCCAAAGAGCAATTTTTTCTTCTAAAATATAGTTTCCTGAATCATTTAGTATTACTTGATTTTGCTTTATTTGAATATAGCCTTTTTTTAAAGCATTATTAAGACATTTATTATAACGAGATAAAGACCATTTTAGATCTTTATAAATCTCTTGAAAATGGTTTTTTTGTAATTGATCTTGATGATTTTTGAGATGCATTAGTAAAGAAATAATCATAAATTCTTTTTTTTGCAAATTATTTTTAATCATTTTGGCAACAATTCCAGTTTTAGGGGCTAAGAAGAAAAAGAGCAAAAAGTTCACTAAATTCATAAAAGCAATTAATCCTGATACTGGTAAATTAAGTCCAATTGCCAAATAATAACCAAGACTAGAATTCACAAATGCAAGCCATAAAGAAAGCAAAAAGCTATTATATAGATTCTTAGTAACTAAAAGAGATGTAACAGCAGGTCCAATCATACAAGAAATTACCATAATAGAACCAACTACATCAAAAGAAATAACAGCTGTCATAGAAACTAAAAACATCAATAAATAATTAAATAAATTAGTTGAAAATCCGAGGATTACAGCAAGAGTAGGGTCGAAAATATAGATTTTTAATTCTTTATAAAAGAAAAGCACAAACAACAAATTAAGACATAAAAGAGGAATAATTTTTTTGAGTTGTTTAATGTGGGTAAGTTCAATATTGCCTAAAAAAACAGCATCAGTATCTAAATGTTCGTGTCTTGTATAAAGACTTATCAAAATAATTGCTACCGAAAAGAAAAAAGTAAACACAATCCCAATAGAAGCATCTTTGGTAACTTTAGAATGTTTGCCTAAAAGTTCTACCATATAAGATGTAAGCACACCTACTAAAGCAGCTCCCATAATTAAAAGAGGGGAATTAAGATTTTTAACTACTAAAAAAGCTACAACTATTCCTAATAAAACACTATGACTCATAGCATCAACTACCATAGAAGACTTTTTCAATACTAAAAAAACTCCTAAACTAGCCAAAGTCAAAGAACAAAATAAAATAACTAAAAAAACATCTAGTTCAAAGCCACCAACAACATTATTTATAAAACTTATCATTAAACAATACCATCAATTAAATTTTCAACTAATTTAATTCCTTTAGGTGTTAATTGGGCTTTTTGATTTTGTAACATTAAATATTTTTCCTTCCATAAAAAACTTTCTATTTGAATTATTGGCAAACTCAAAGTATGAGTTTCTTCTTGTTCGTAATAAAGATGAATAAGTTGACGAAATTTTTTAATCTTTTTTTGATATTTAATTTTTTGCACATATCTACTAATAACTCCATATTTAGGAGAAAATAGCAAGGACAAAGCAATAAATAAAGTAGTAATAACAATAATAATTGGTCCTGTTGGCATATCTTGTACACTATTGCTTATAAAAACTCCAATTAAACTAGAAAAGGAAGTAACAATGGAAGCAACAATAACATTAGTAACAAATCTATCACTAAATTGACGAGCAATTACTCCTGGCATAATTAAAAAGGCACTTGTCAAAATAATACCAATAATTTTTAAACTAATAACTACTACTCCAATTAATAAGAAATTAAGAATAAAAGTCATAATTTTAGTGTTAAATCCTACACTTTGGGCAAACTTATCATCAAAAATATAAATTTTGAATTCTTTCCACAAGCCAACTACCACAACTAAAGTAATTAAAGCCATAATGCCAGTAGAAATCATATCTAGTTCAGTTACTAAAGCAATTTGCCCTAAGATAAATTTTTCCAAAGTAGCTATTTTGTTATCCTCACCAGTATTTTGAGCAATGGCAATCAAAACGTTGCCAAGACCAAAAAAAGAAGCAAGCACTAACGATAAGACTGTATCTGATTTAATTTTGGAATATTTTTTAATAAGTTCCATCAAAAGCAAAGTAACAAACGAGGCAAGAATAGCACCCAGCCACAAAACCCAAATATCTGTACTACGAGCAAAAAAATAAACTAAGGCAATTCCTGGCAAAGCGGTATGAGAAAGAGCATCTCCAATTAAGGCTTGTTTTTTCAGGATAATAAAAACACCTAAAATACCTGATGTAAATCCTAAAAAACTAGCTGCTAAAAGCACTTTAACAACAGTATAATTAAATTCTAAAGCAAACATATTTCATCCTTTCTTATTTATTGGTTATTTTATTATATGATTATTTATTTTAATCATTTATATTTAATTTGATTATTTATTTTGGTTCTTTTTATTTAGTTGTTTTGGGGGTTTGCAAATTATGGATGTCTTTTTTTAATTGTTTATTTTGAAAAGTTTTAGTTAAATTAGTTTGGTTAAAAACTTCATCCGTAGTACCACTTGCAATTTTTTGTACGTTTACCAAAACTACATGATCAAAATATTGAGTCACTGTTTCTAAATCATGGTGCACTACAATAATGGTTTTATTTTCTTTTTGCAAATCTTTTAAAACTTGGATAATTTTTTTTTCTGTTTGGATATCAACTCCTTGAAAAGGCTCGTCCATAAAATAAATATCTCCTTGTTGAGCTAAGGCACGAGCTAAAAAAATTCTTTGTTGTTGTCCACCTGAAAGTTCAGATATTTGACGGTCCTTAAGGTCTTGCATTCCTGTTTTTTCCAAAGATTGCATTACTATTTCTTTATCTTTAGCAGTTGGTTTTTTAAACCATCCTAAATGTCCGTAGCGGCCCATCAAAACAACATCAAACACAGTAGTTGGAAAATCCCAATCAACTGAATTTCTTTGTGGCACGTAGGAAATTTTTTTTCTTACTTGTCCATATTTTTGATTATAAAATAAAACTTCTCCAGAAACTTTGGGAATCAATTCTAAAATAGTTTTAATTAAAGTAGATTTTCCAGCACCATTAGGACCCAAAATAGCTGTCAAAGAGCTTTGATAAATATCTAAATCAATATCCCACAAAACTGGTTTTAGATGATAAGCTACAGTTAGATCTCTAATTTTAATGGCTATTTTTTTTTTCATTATAATCTCCTTATTTCTTTGTTATTGTTGTTATTGTTTTAATTCTTTTTCTATTGTATGAATGTTGTGTAATAAAGCTCCAATATAGGTGGAATGTTTGTATTTTGTTGGTTTGGAATTCCCGTCTTTATCTTTGTCGGCTTCAAATTCTATTGGCTCTTCGCTTTCTGAACCCAAAGCATCAGCGTATAATTCTTCATCACTTTTTTTAATATTATGACCTTTACTTTTTACAGATTCTTTAATAGAATCAAGCGTTCCTTCTGGAAAAGCACTTTCTACAAAAATAGCTTTTACTTGGTTTGCAACCAGTTTATTAGCTAATTCTTCAATATCGCTGATACTGGCTTCTGTTTGAGTAGAAATTCCTTGAATTGGACTTAATTCAAAATCATATTTTCTAGCTAAATAAGAAAAAGCATCATGGGCAGTAACTAAAATAAATGTTTTGCCTTGAGAAGAAAATTGTCCTTTTAATTCGTTAAATGTCTTGCCTACATATGTATCTAATAATTTTAATTTTCGTGCATATTTGTCGCAATTATTTTCTAAATTAGCAATATCCCTTTGGATAAAACGTAGGTCTTTCCCCAATACTGTTTTTAATTTGTATTTTAATTGTTTTAAAACTTTAATCCAAAGATCTATATCAAACCAAATATGAGGATCTGGTCCATGAGTATCTTCATCTCGCTTAATATTTTCTTCTTTAATGTGTTCCTCCTCTTTACCTTCTTGATTTATAACTTTGGTATGCGTTTCATCTAACTGCACTGCGGTAAAGGAATTATTCGTTAAAAGCGGGAAGGCTTCTGCCATTTTAGCTTCCAAATGCAGTCCATTAATCACAACTAAATCAGCTTCTTTAATTTTTTTGCGATCTGATAATTTGGTTTTGTAATTGTGCGGATCAATTCCTACTCCCATCAAAGAATCAACTTGAATACCTTCAATTTTTTGATATTCGTTTTGTTCTTCTTCTGCCACATCACCAACTAAATGCCTGACTAAATCTTTTAACATGGTAGTAGTCGTTACTATTTGTAAATCTTTTGAAGCAGTTTTGGCATTATTGGTTTTTGTCAAAGATAAAAAAGGAATAGACAAAATCAGCGTTGTTATTGTTGCCAAAAGAAAAATGATTATTTTTTGTTTGTGTTTAATAAAAAAATCCATAATTATGGTCTCCTTTTGCCTTTCTGAATTGATTTAAAATGATCTAAAATGGAACTATTTTGTGAGGTAAAAAACGATGTTATAAAAAATATCTAATGATATGCAATTATAAATTAGTGGTTTTGGAATTTCTTTGTAAAATCCATCATTAAAAATTTCAATTTTGATACAGTTATGGCTATACATTTGTAATAAAGTAGCAAAAATATTTAATTATAATGAGGGCTAATTTGTTATTTGGGGGGTGGTTTGGGTTAATTTTAGTAATAAAATGTTTTTATTTTATATTTTAAAATAAGTTTATTACTTATAATTTCATTTTTTAAAATGTGTTTCATATTTACATTATAAAAAAACTAAAACTTTAAAGATATTTATTATATCTTAATATAAATTAATGCAAAATATTATGCAAGTGTTTTTGAAATGGTTTTGTAATAACTCGTATAAATGACCCTGAATAAATATAAAAAAAGGGGGGTACAAAAACTAAATTAAGGTGTTAAGGGAAATGTTGCAAATATAATAATTTAGTGCCAAAGTTATTAAAAAAAGATACAAATATGGCTTTAGGGTGCAAAATTGATAAAACTTACAATAATTAACAAAATCTAAATTACAATTAACGCTAATTTGTTGTTGGTGGTGTTTGTTGCGAAAAATGATAAAATTATGGCTAAGAATTAAATAAAAGAGGCTATTAACACAATAATAAACTTAGAAAATATGCTTATTATTTTCCAAAACATTGCAAACATATTATAAAAATAATTTAATTAATGATTAAATATATTGGGGATTATATAAATTATTATACAAATAAGATTTTATTTTGTGAAAATCAATTGCAAAAAAATAATTTTTGGGTTTGAGTTTGAAAGCAATTGCAAAATAGAAATATATCCATTATGTAAATTGTATATAATTAAAAATAAAGAATAAATATAGTTAATTTATTATCTTGTTTGTTTTGCTAATATGTGATTTGTGAAAAATTAACAAAATTAATAAAATTAGAAATAAATAATTTATAAAGTTAGTAGTTGCTTTTGAATATTTTAAATCTAAGATAAGTAAGAGTTTAGAAATTAAGAGTCAAAATATTTAAATAATTATATTTATATTATAATATAAAATTGTTAAAATTAAACATAAAAAAACAAAAAAATAACTTTTGGCACAATATTTTAATTCAAATTTTTTTATTTGGGGGGCGTAAAATAAAATTAAAGGATGCAAAGTTGTTGAAAAAGGCACAATAATAAAATGTGATAAATACAAATGTTGCACAAAAAATATAATTATACTGTAATATTTTAATGGGGTTATTTTTGAAACCCTTTAATATTTATAGAAAAGTAAAATATTTGTAATATGCAAATCCAAAGCAAAGCAATTATGCGTTTGTTTCCCAAATACTTTACTTTAATTTTATTCATGATTTTATTGGGCATACATTTTTGCAATCAAATTAGTATTTATGCTGGAAAACCACAACAACTAGAAAACATCCAAGAAAAGGAAAATGGAGTAGGGGTTGAAAAAAATGCAAATAACACACAACAAAAACCCCAAATAATAAATAATCTGCCTTTAAAAAATTTAAAGAATCCCAAAAATTTCGAACAATTATTTCCCCTAAAAAAAAGAACAATCAATGATTTTAGTTATTATAAACAAAATAATCAATTAACCAAAGAAGATATTATAATTGCTTTAAATGGCATACTTAAAGAAATAAATAAAGAATCAAACATCCAAATACAAAGCGATGATTTTGAAATAGCAAGCGAACATTTAGAAGAAAAATATGAATCGGAAGAAATGCAATGGCAAGGCAGTTTTCAAATTGAAGATATATTGGGAAATAAAATAGAATTTAATTTTACTAAAAAAACGATAAACTTGGAGGACATTATTACAAATGCCCATTTAGGAACAATACAAATAACACCTAATATTACTGATGAACAAAGAAAGCAATTAATATGTGAATCTATTTGGCAAAAAAATCCTCAACTTCAAAATAAATTTTTACCTAAAGATTTTCAATTTAGCAAAAACAAAGATGGCAGTAATAATTTTTGTAAAATAGAATACGATTTAGCAAAAGAAGACCAATATCACGAATATGAAAGCGAAATGGAACTAGAAATTAACTATCAACAAGAAACAAATGCAGCTTCAACAACTAAAACTACTACAACAAATTCAATAATTTTTTATACAATTATAATAATTATAACTGGTCTAATAGTTGCTTTTTTACTAATTTTAATTTATAAAATCAAACATCAAAAATAAATAAATTGCTATCTTTACTTATTTAATATCTTTTAAGAAATATCACAATATGAAAAGCATAAAGACAATGAAAGCCAAACTTTACAGTTTGGCTTTTTTGTTTATAAAGGGGGAACAAATAATTTTTAAATTACTTAAAAACAAATAAAATACAATAATTATAAATAAATAATATAAATAACATTAATTATAATTCTTGCCAAAATATAGATATACCAAATAATAAATATAATAGCAAGCAAATAATCTTTATTGATTTTTAAATAATTTAATAAAAAAGGTCAATGTGCATAAGCCATGTTCTGTTCTTGTTAAACAAGTGTGGCTATTTATCTTCTACTAATAAGTAGTGCAAAACTAATTTCATTTAATCGCTTTGCATGCCCCTACCATTATTTTGGGTTGTTAGCTTGAGGGGTTTATCGCGTTTCACTTAATTATTTCTAATTAACTCGTCTCTGTGACACTTTCAGTTTTTATCTCATAGATTAAAATAATGTAATTATTGCAATCCTTAGAGCTAAAAAACGCCGTTACTTTTTACAGTACTCTAAGTTATTAATTCCTTAGACACAAACACTACATGCAATCGCAGCATGTGCTAACATGGACTTTCCTAAGCTTAAAATACTTATTTTAAACCTCAGCCACTTCCATTGACCTCTTTTATTGTATCAAACATTAAAGTAAAATGCAATCTTTAAATTATGTTTGTAGATATTTTATTAATTTTATTTAACAATCCACAATATTTTACATCCTTTGTAAACAAGTAGGACAATATTTAGGAA
>NZ_JAGVSK010000004.1:0-65478 GCF_018283495.1 'Santalum album' aster yellows phytoplasma | reverse complement strand
TCTAGAACAAATTTTAGCATCTTATGAAAGTCATTTAAACGAACTAAACAATCAACTAAAAAATCTAAAACAAGGTTTAAAAGACATAATTCAAACATATGCAACTGAATTATCAGATTTATTAAAAACACTTTCTTCTGAATCACTTCAATCACATAATAAAACTTTTAATTGGTTTAATAATTCTTTTCAAAATTTTAAAACCCCAGAACAAGCCATAACACAAATAAATTATTGGCTAAATCAGAGTGGAGTTTATCATTATGAAGAAAAACAATGATTATCAAAAATTAGATAATAAGTTGTCAAATCAATTAATCCATATTTGGCTTTGGGGTTTAATTGGAATTAATGTTTTATTTATAACTGTTATTTATCTTGGTAATCACACTAAAATTAAAAACTTTTTGAAATATGATCTATGGAGTTATTTTTTAAAAGAAAAACAATTAGAAGAAGAAGAAATAACAAGTTATCATGAAGCAGGACATACTCTTATAGCTCTTTTATATCCTGAAAATTTTCAAGTTCCTTACGTTACAATTAAACGTACTCAAAGAACCTTGGGACATACTTCTTGCAAAGTTTTAAAATCTGATCCCAAAACAGAAACACTCGTTAATTTTGGAGGAACTGCTGCTGAAAATATTTTAGCCAAAAACCATCAAATGAAACGTTTACAAGTAGGAAAAGGCTCTGGTTTTGACCATAATAGTGCTAAACATAACTTAAATAAATTCTCTCCTTATCCTCAAAAAGATTTTAATGCCTTTTTACAAAAAACAGAACATTTATTACAAAATAATAAAGATGCTTTAGATGAAATAGCCCGTAAATTATTAATTACAAAAACTTTATCTCAAAAAGATTTAGATGAAATTACTAAAAAATATCCTTTAAAAAAAAGTTACAATAAATAAGATTTATAATTTTCTAATAATAAAATGTTTGAAATAAAAAAGCCCTTTTTTTGAAGGGCTTCCTTTTTGAGTTATTATAATATTTTTGCACTTTTTACAACTAATATAAAAGTCAATATTTTTGAATAATCAAGTATTTTTAGTAGCTCAAATTAACAAATTACTAAAAATTGCCTTTTTCAAATTACAAAACAACAAAAAAATAAAAAAAAGTTATCAAAAAATAACATAATATTAAAAAAAATGCTAAAATAAAATAGTAAGTATAATTTTTTTAATTTTGTCATCTTTTATTTTGGTTGTTAAAGCCCTATTTCACTAAGTTTTTAATTTTAAAAGTTTACTTTCATTTGTAAAGTTTGCTTTAAAAAATAAAAAAATTAAAGCCATAAATTTTGCCATCTAACAAATACAGAAATAAAAGTTATCCAAAAAAATATTGGGAGGAAAAATATTAGCAAAATTTTAGCCATCAATTAAACAACTATTTATAATAAATCAAATAATAATTTGAAATATTTTTACAAAAAACTTATTATTTGCATTTTCATTTATTTGCTATCTATGCTATCTACACTTTTTACTAATTTTACCAAAAATATTTATTTCTTAATTCAAAAATAACTTTTTGACAATATTAACAATATTAACAATATTAACAATATTAAAATTTAAAAAGCTAAAATTAAAAAAATAAATTAAAAAAGAAAGAATGAAAAAAGGTTTTTAAATGAGCAACTATATCAACAAATTGCGCCAAAAAATTGGAAAAGACCCTTTATTTTCTCCTGGGGCTTCCGTTATTGTTTATGAAAATAATAAATATTTATTGCAATTCCGCAAAGATTTTAATGTTTGGGGACTTCATGGTGGAGCAATGGAATTAGGAGAAACTGGAGCTGATGTTTGCGTAAGAGAACTAGAAGAAGAAACAGGTCTTAAAGCTTTAGAAATTTATCCCTTTCGTACCTATTGTGGAAAACATTTTATTATCAATTATCCTAACGGAGATGTTGTCTATCCAGTTGTTATGGCTTTTGTAGTAACTAAAACACAAGGAAAATTAAGCCCACAAGATGATGAAGTTGCTAAACTAAAATGGTTTGATGAGGCCTCTTTGCCAATGGATGTTATGATGGAAATTGACAAAACCTTTTTAAAAGATTTTTTACAACACAAAAACCAAACCCAACCTCAAACATACAAAACTAAATTTTGTTAGGCAAAATGTCTTTGCTAAGAAAAAAATTAAAATATATTCCCAATTATTACATTCAAAATAATTATAAATTGAAATAATTATTAATCCAAATTATTAAAAAATTCTCTAGGTCGCATTTATTGTTCAAATTTTTAAAGCAATTTTTAAAACCACAAAATAAATTGTTTTAACTAAAAAAAGACTATCTAATGGCGGTAGTCTTTTTTTCATTTTTTCCTCGCGCGCTTTTTGCTTTTTTTCACCACCACCACCAAATCCGCAAATAAAGCCACAAACAGCAAAAAATAATTAAATGATGTCTACAAACCACTAAATATATGTTAAAATAAATAATAATGGGATTGCAAATAAGGACTTTTGCTACCCAAAATACCACCCCAATTATTTTCATTTTTCCCCTCCAATTACTTTGGTTCCCCCCCTAAAATTGTTAATTTTTGTTTTTTCACTCAGGTTTTTGATAAAAATTAACATTATTTTATTTTCATTGCACTTTCGCCTCACTTCATTTTATTTTCATTTTTTAATATTGAACCAAAGTAAGAATTATTGAAATACGAACCAACAACCCGCAATTACAAATTCAAAAACTAAAAAATATAAAGGATTAAAACGATTATGTTAAATTTTTTTAAAAAAATATTTAATTCTTCCAAAAAAGCTTTAAGAAAAGCTAGAACCATAGCTAATAAAGTACAAAATTTAGAAGCCCAAATGGCTTTATTAGATGACAAAGATTTTGCCACAAAAACCGCAGAATTAAAAAAACTCTTTCAAGAAGGAAAAACCCTTAACCAACTGCTGCCCGAAGCCTATGCTCTTGCCAAAGAAGCTACCAAAAGAGTAACAGGACTTACTCCTTATTACGTTCAAATTTTGGGCGCTGTAATTTTGCATCAAGGAAATATTTCTGAGATGAAAACTGGGGAAGGAAAAACCCTTACTGCCATCATGCCTGCTTATCTTAACGCTTTAAGTGGTAACCCTGTTCACATTGTTACAGTCAATGAATACCTAGCTAAAAGAGAATTTGAAGGTAGCATCGGTGATGTTTTTCGCTTTTTGGGAATGACAGTAGGACTTAATACCAAAGACAAAGACCACGCACAAAAACAACAAGCCTATTTATGTGATATTCTCTACACTACTAACAGTGAATTAGGGTTTGATTATTTAAGAGACAACATGGAAATTGAAGCTTCCAATTTGGTAATGAAACGCCCTTACAGTTATGCTATTGTTGATGAAGTAGACTCTATTTTAATTGATGAGGCAAGAACGCCTTTAATTATTTCCCAAAGTGTCAAAGAAACTAAGAATTTATACAAAGAAGCACAACGTTTTGTTCGCACCCTTAAAAATAGCCATTATCTTATTGAATTAGAAACTAAAACAATTGAACTTACCGAAGAAGGAATTACCAAAGCTGAAAACTTTTTCCAAATTGATAATTTATACAACGTAGAACACGCCTCTTTGCTCCACCATGTCAAAAACGCCCTTAAAGCAGCTTTTACGATGCACAAAGACAAAGACTACTTAGTTGATTACAAAGATGGACAAGTTCTAATTATTGATCAATTTACTGGACGTGCTTTGCCAGGACGCCAATTTAGCGACGGTCTTCACCAAGCATTAGAAGCCAAAGAAGGAGTATTAATTAAAGAAGAAACTTCCATTGGAGCTACTATTACTTATCAAAATTTTTTCCGTCTTTATCACAAATTATCAGGGATGACAGGAACTGCCAAAACCGAAGAAGATGAATTTAGAGACATTTATAACATGGAAGTTATCGAAATTCCTACCAATGTTCCTATGATAAGAATTGACGATCCCGATTTTATTTTTGTTTCTTTAAAAGAAAAATACGACGCTTTAATTGAAGAAATAACTTCTCGCCACAAAAAAAGACAACCCATTTTAATTGGGACAACTACAGTAGAAGTTTCTGAAATTATTTCTAAAAAATTAAAAAAACATTCCATTAAACACGAAATTCTAAATGCCAAAAACCACTCTAAAGAAGCAGACATCATTGCTAAGGCAGGACTTAAAAATGCAGTTACTATTGCTACTAATATGGCAGGACGTGGAACTGATATTCGTTTAGGCGAAGGGATTAAAGAATTAGGCGGACTTGCTGTTTTAGGTACTGAAAGACACGAATCACGAAGAATTGATAACCAATTAAGAGGACGTGCTGGACGTCAAGGTGACCCTGGTTATTCACGTTTTTTTATTTCTAGCGAAGATGAACTTGCCCAAAGATTTGGTGGCACTAGAATAGAAAAAATTATTTCTTTGCTCCAAAAAATAAGCGATTCCGAAACTAAAACTTCATCTAAAATGGTGACTAAATTTTTTACCAAAATACAAAAAAAAGTAGAATCTTCCAATTTTGACTATCGTAAATACCTCTTAAAATATGATGATATTTTACGTATTCAAAGAGAAATTATCTATAACCAAAGAAAAGAAATTCTAGTTAGCAATAGAGTAGAACAAATCGTTCAAGATTTAATGCAAAAGACCCTTAATAAAGCTATTTTGCCACATTTTACTAACAACCCTACCCAATGTCAAACCCAAACTTTAATTACTTTTTTAGAAAATAAATTTTTCCCTAAACAAACCTTTGATTTAGAAGAAGTACAAGAATTATGCAACAACCCTAAAACAAACTCCCTTGATTCTTTTCAACAACATTTATTGCAAAAAGTAAAAGCCACTTTACAATCTCAAAAAGATTTTTTTGAAAAAGACCCTGATAAAGCTCAATATTTTGCAAAAGGTCTTAAATGGATTACATTAAAAATAATTGATAATTACTACCAACGCCACATCAATGACATGAGTTCTTTAAGACAAGGAATTGGATTTGTAAGTTACGGACAACAAGATTCTTTTATTGAATATCAAAAAGAAGGACAAGTTTTATTCAATAACATGATTGCAAAAATTGCAAACGACATTACTGCTACTATTTTAAAGTTTTCTTTCGCAGATAGTTTTCAAACACCTCCCAACCAAAAAGTTTTTTTAAACAATGATTCAAGCGATGATGAATCTTCTAAAAAAAGAAGAACTAGAAAAGTAAGAACTTCTAAAAAACCTTGGAATTAATTTGTGGAAAAATACGAAATTAATCAAATTTTACAAAACTTGCATCAAAACCTTCAAGATTTAAAACAAGCCCTTGATTTAAAAAAAACCAATCAAACAATTGAAAAATTAAATTGCGCCATGCAAAAAGAAGATTTTTGGCAAGACCCCCAAAAAGCTGTTACAATAAGCCAACAATTCAACGACTTGCAAGACAAAAAAACTACTTTAGAAACTTTAGAACAAAATTATTTGGATCTAGAAACTTTATTTAATTTAAATGAAAGCCCAAATGAAACTTCTGCTTTATTAGAAGAAGAATTAAAAAACCTCACTAAAGCCGTTTTTGATTTCAAAATTAAAATTTTTTTGAATCAACCTTATGATATTAACAATGCTATTTTATTATTCCATCCAGGAGCAGGAGGCACTGAATCGCAAGATTGGTGCGAAATGCTTTTCCGTATGTATCAAAAATATGCTCAAAAAAAGAATTTTAAAACCGAAATTCTTGATTATCAACCAGGTGAAGGAGTAGGAATCAAATCAGCTACCTTATTAATTAAAGGAACTTATGCTTATGGTTATCTAAAAGCGGAAAAAGGAGTTCATCGTTTGGTAAGAATTTCTCCTTTTGATGCTAATTCCAAAAGACATACTTCTTTTGTAGCTTGCGATGTTTTGCCAGAAATTAATGAAGAAATCAAAATTAATTTAAAAACAGAAGATCTTAAAATCGATGTTTTTAGAAGTAGTGGTGCAGGCGGACAACACGTAAATACTACTGATTCAGCAGTAAGAATAACTCATTTGCCAACAGGATTAGTAGTGGGTTGTCAAAATGAACGTAGTCAGATCAAAAACAAAGAAAAAGCTTTGCAAATGCTAAAAACCAAGTTATTTCAATTAGCATCAAAACAACAAAAAGAAGAAAATGCTAAAAAATTTCAAAGCGACCAAAAAGAAAATGGTTGGGGTTCTCAAATTAGAAGCTATGTTTTTCATCCTTACAAAATGGTTAAAGATCACCGCACTAATCAAGAAATTTTTCAATTAGAACAAGTAATGGATGGAAACATCGACGAATTTATCAATGGATATTTAACCAAAATACCTATTAGTTCTCCTCATGAATAAAAAATAAAAATACAAAGTTAATTATTTTTTTAATCAATAACCAATATAAAAAAATAATTATAGGAAAAGCCAAGATAAAAAGGCATTTCAAAGAATAAATAATTTCCCAAAGTAATTTGTTTTGGGTTTTCTTTTTGTCTTGTCTTAGAACAATTTTAATATTTTATTTTTTGAAAACAACAAAGCACACTATTTTTCATTAAAATCACTCCCTTTATTATTTATTGTTATTGTTTTTTAAACATTTTTTAATGTACTTAAATATCTTTCACCTTAATTAAAATCTTCAAAAGATTTTATTTTTTTAAGAATTCATCAAAAAACATTTTTCTCATCTTTTTTATCAAAAACACTTGACAATTCAGTTATTTTATGTGATAATATTTAGGATGAACTTTTTAATTTACGATTAAACGATTAATAAAAAAATAGAAAGTGGGTGTTTATTATGGCAATAAAAATGCGTTTACAACGTTTCGGAGTGCATAAAAGACCTTTTTACAGAGTAGTTGCAAGCGAATCTAAAAATGCTAGAGATGGTAAATTTTTAGAAATTTTAGGAACTTATGACACTATTTTAGATATTGTTGAATTAGACCACAACAAAGTACAAAAATGGTTATCCAATGGCGCTCAACCAACTAAAACAGTCAAAAAAGTATTTAAAAAAAATAAATTTTTTGCAAAAACTAACACTAAAGTTGAAAAATAATTTTTTTCTCAATTTCAAAAATAAATGAAAGCGCCTTTAACGGTTAAAAACTAAATTTTATGATTATTGAAATTATCACTATTTTTCCGCTTTTTTTTAAAAGTTTTTGCGAAACTTCCATTATTAAAAGAGCTTTAGAACAAAAAAAAGTTCAAATAAAACTTCATGATTTAAGAACTTATAGCAAAAATAAACATAATCAAGTAGATGATAGCGTTTATGGAGGAGGAGTTGGAATGTTGCTTTCTTTCCCTCCTTTTTTTGATTGTCTACAAAAAATAAAAACTCCCCAAAGCAAAGTTATTTTATTATCTCCTCAAGGACAAATTTTTAATCAAATGCATGCCACTAATTTTGCTCAAAAAGAAACTCATTTAATTATTTTATGCGGTAATTATGAAGGGGTTGATGCAAGAATATTGCAATATATTGATGCAGAAATTTCCATAGGTGATTATGTTTTGACAGGAGGAGAAATCGCTGCTACTGTTTTGGTTGATGCAATTACAAGACTGCTTCCAGAAGTTATCAAAGAACAATCTTATCTTGAAGATTCCCATCAACAAGGTTTGCTTAAATATCCTCAATACACCCGCCCGCAAAGTTATTTGAATCACGAAGTGCCTGCTGTTTTGTTATCTGGAAACCATGCCAAAATAAGATGTTGGCGCCAAAAAGAAATCTTGAAGGCAACTTTACAAAAAAGACCTGATCTTTTGGAAAATAAAAAATTAACTTTAGAACAAACCAAACTTTTAACAGAAATTAAACAAGAATTAC
Organism: 'Santalum album' aster yellows phytoplasma; assembly: GCF_018283495.1. NCBI lineage: Bacteria > Bacillati > Mycoplasmatota > Mollicutes > Acholeplasmatales > Acholeplasmataceae > Candidatus Phytoplasma > 'Santalum album' aster yellows phytoplasma. Next base: position 57,602 of record NZ_JAGVSK010000004.1, on the reverse strand, counting down.
AAAAATAATTCAAGAATTATTTATTTGAATTCAACAAAGGAGCAAAATTATGTCTCAATTAAAAGGACAAAATTTAATAGAATCAGTTAACCAGCACCAACTTAAAGATGTCCCTTTTTTCAAACCTGGTGATACAGTTAAAGTATTTATCAAAATTGATGAAGGAAACCGCAAAAGGGTTCAAATTTTTGAAGGTTTAGTTATTAAACGCCAAGGAAGATTAATTACAGAAACTTTTACTGTAAGAAAAATATTTGCTGGTGTAGGAATGGAATTAACTTTCCCAGTACATTCCCCTACTAACGAGAAAATAGAAGTAGTTCGTCGTGGTATTGTTCGTCGCGCCAAATTGCATTATGTTCGCAACCTTTCTTCTAAAGCTTCTCGCATTAAAGAACAAAGATAAATTATTTTTTTGTTTAAAGAAATACATTTTTTTATAATAAAAAACTTTTAATAACATTTTTTAAATATATTTTTCCCCTTTTTTTTAATAAACAAAATTTAGAAAATTATTAAAAACAACTCTATTTTAATGATTTTTTTTAAAACCAAGAAAATTATTTCTAAAAATAAAATAGGAGCTCAAAATGTCTTTTTATGAAGAATTAAAATGGCGTAATTTAATTAAAGATTGTAGTAACGAAACACAAGTTAAAGAATTATTAGACAACAACCAAGTTAAGTTTTACTGTGGGCTTGATCCTACTTCTCATTCTTTAACAGTGGGTTATTTAGTTCAAATAACAATGATTTTATTAATGCAAAGACAAGGACATCTACCCGTTATTTTAGTAGGTGGGGCTACAGGTTTAATAGGAGATCCCAAAGAAACTGAAGAAAGAAAATTATTATCTTTAGAAAATTCATTGCAAAATGCTAAAAGTATTGAATGTCAACTTAAAAACATATTGTTAAACAAACAAGTAGAATTTGTTAATAATTATCAATGGCTTTCTCAAATAGATATCATTTCTTTCCTCAGAAACTACGGAAAACTTTTTAACATTAACTATATGCTTTCCAAACACGCAGTAGCCAAAAGACTTGCTTCTGGCATCTCTTTTACTGAATTTTCTTATATGATTTTACAATCTTTAGATTTTCATCATTTATACAAAAATCATAAAGTTAGATTACAATTAGGCGGTTCTGATCAGTGGGGAAATATCACAAGCGGACTAGAACTCATCAGAAAATTAGAAAAAAAATCCGATGCCCTAGGAATTAGCACTCCTCTTTTGTTAAATTCAGATGGAACGAAATTTGGCAAAAGCGAAAAAGGGGTTTTATGGTTAAATCCTTCAATGACTTCCCCTTATGAAATTTATCAATATTTTTTAAATGTTTCTGATAAAGAAGTAATCAATTATCTAAAAATGCTTACTTTAATCCCCAAGCAAGAAATTTTGGAATTAGAAAAAAACACCTTGGAAAACCCCCAACAAAGATTAGCTCAAAAAGCTCTTACCCAAAACATTATTACTTTAATTCATTCCTCAGATATTTTGCAAGAATGTATAAAAACTAACCAAATTTTATTTTCTAATGCTAAAAAAGAATCTTTCCAAGAAAAAGATTTTATTTTATTGCAAAAAACTTTGTTTTGTCATTCCACAAAAGAAGATATTTTATTAGTTGATGCTTTAGTTCAAACAAAACTGGCAACTTCTAAAAGTGAAGCTCGTGAATTTATCAAAGACAACACTATTAAATTATTTAATCAAAAAATCAAATCCCTTGATTTTGCAATAACCAAAAAAAACACTTTATTTGATAAATATGTCCTTTTGAAAAAAGGCAAAAAAAACAACGCTTTAATAGTCTTTTAATTATTAATAACTTTTTATTTATTTTATTAATTCATTTATGAAAAAATATGTCTTAACAAATTAAGAGGTTTCCAAAATGCAAAATAATCCTTTTCGCTGTTTTTTCCCAATTTTCAAAACCAACCCCAAGATTGTTTACTTTGATAATGCTGCTACTTCTTTAAAACCTCAAAAAGTAATAGATGAATTGACTAGATTTTATAGCACAAATGGACTCAATACCAAATCTTTTGGCGTTTTGTCTCATCAAAACACTTTACTAATGAACGAAACAAGAATTAAAACAGCTAATTTTATTAATTCCAAATCAGAAGAAATTATTTTTACTAAAGGAACTACTGATTCTTTAAATATATTAGCTCAAAGCTTAGGAGAAACCCTTCAAGAAGGTGACGAAATTATTACATCAGAATTAGAACATAATTCTTCCGTGTTTCCTTGGTTTAAACAAGCCAAACTAAAAAAAGCAAAATTAATTTTTGTTCCCCTAAACGAACAGAATCAAATAACTGTAGAAAATTTTGCTAAGGTTTTAACAAACAAAACTAAAATAGTTGTTTTAACTCATGTTTCTAATTTGCTAGGGTACGAAACTCCCATTAAAGAAATAACAACTTTAGCTCACAAAAAAAACGCTTTAGTTATTTTAGATTCTGCCCAATCATCAAGTCACCTACCCATAGACGTTAAATTTTTAGATGTAGATTTTTTAGCATTTTCATCCCACAAATTATACGGTCCTTTTGGAATAGGGATTTTGTTTGGCAAAAATTATTTATTAGAACAATTACAACCTCCTTCATTTGGAGGAACTTCCATTAAAGAATTTTCTTTAAAACATTTTTTACTCAACGCAGGTCCTAATAAATTTGAATCAGGAACTCCTAATATTTCAGGAATTCTTGCTTTTAAAAAAGCTTTGGAATTTGTGGAAGAAATTGGTTTTGAAAACATCCAAAAACATGAAAAAAAGATTTATCAAAATATAATGAAAGAATTAAAACAAATTCCTAACATCACAATTTATAATCCTCAAGCTTTTTCTAACATCATTACTTTTAACTTTAATCAAATTCATGCCCATGATGCAGAAGCTTTTTTAGCTCAGGAAAATATTTATGTAAGAACTGGTAGATGTTGTGCTTTTTTAGCTACTCAAAAACTAAAACAAACAAGTATAATTAGAGTTTCTATAGGCATTCACAACAATCAAGAAGACGTTGATATTTTAATTAAAAACTTAAAAAAAACGCAAACTTTTTTCTCTAAATTTAATAAATAACTCAAGGCATTAAAATGTTAGAAATAAATAAATTATATCGTGATTTAATCATTAAACATTATCAAGAACCTCAAAATTGGGGACTTTCCCAAGACCCTGATTTTATAAACATAACTAATAAAAATGTTTCTTGTGGTGATTCTATTTCATTACAAATCAAAATCTCAAATCAAAAATTAATAGATATTAAATACGAAACTCAAGCTTGTGCTATTTGTCGCGCTTCAGCAAGTTTGATGTCTATACATCTTAAGAATCTAGAAATTCCACAAACATTAGAAAAAATAAATCATTTTTTAGCTATGATTAATAATCAAATATATGATGAAACTCAATTTGACAAAGAATTACTATTATTTAAACATTTTATTAATTTTCCTGGAAGAGTCGTTTGTATAAGTCTTTCTTGGAAAGCTTTACAACAAGTAATTAAAGCACACAATAAAAAAAGTTATTAAATAAAAAAGACAACCCTAAAAAGGTTGTCTTTTTTATTTATAAATATTATACATCAAAATCTTAAAATACCTAATTTTTTTCGTACCTGTTGGATTTTTTTCTCTGCAATCAAGGAAGCTTTTTGAGCTGCTTTATTTAAAATATCATCCAATTTTGCACTATTAATTAATTGATAAAATTTTTGTTGCAAAGGTACAACAAAATTAATTATTTCTTCACCGACTTTATTTTTTAACTCTTTATAATTACTTTTTTGAAAAAGTTTTTCACTTTCAAAAATACTAATTTGCTTTAAAGAAGCATAAATGGTTAAAAGATTAGAAATTCCAGGTTTATTTTCTGGATCATATTTAATTATTTTTTGGGAATCTGTAACAGTTTGGGCAATTTTACTTTTAATTATTTGAGGATCATCCAAAAGTAAAATATAACTTTTAGGATTTTCCGTATCACTTTTACTCATTTTTTTCAAAGGGTTTTGCAAAGATTTTATTTTCGAACCCAAAGGATTAAAAAAAGGTTCCGGAACAACAAAAGTATTACCATATAAATTGTTAAATCTTGTAGCCAAGTTTTTAGTTAATTCTAAATGTTGTTTTTGATCTTTGCCAATAGGCACTAAATTTGCATCATACATCAAAATATCAGCTGCCATCAATGTGGGGTAAGTAAATAAAGAAGTCCTTATTCCTTCTGCATTAATTTTGCTTTTTTCCTTATATTGAATCATTCTTTGTAGTTCAGAAAAATAAGAATTGCATTCCAAGAGATAACCCAAATAAGTATGTTGTGTTACTTCAGATTGAACAAACAAATTTATTTTTTCAGGATCAAGCCCTGATGCCAAATAAAGAGCTGCTATTTTTTTGATTTGTTTTTTTAGTTTTTGGGGTTCTTGATAAAAAGTAAGGGCGTGCAAGTCAGCTATAAAAAGATAAAAATCAAAATTTTTTAAGTTTTGTTGCAAATATAGCAAAGGTTTTAAAACCCCAATATAATTTCCTAAAGTAAGATCGCCCGTTGGTTTGATCCCTGACACTAATCTTTTATTTGGTATCAATTTTATCACCTCCTTTTTTATTTTTTGCAAAATGATTTATTATAGCAAAATCATCTTTAATATTTTTGTGGATTTAATCAAATTTATTTATTATTTGTTTTTTTAATTTCATTCATCTTCTAAAGAATCTAAAAGGTTTTCTTGTTTTGCTTTGGCTAAAATGGTTTTATTAATTTTAGAACGAGTGGCAAAATCAGCTTTAGTAAATGGTTTTTCTTGGCGCGCCTCTACAATTTTATTAGCAGCAATCAAACCTAGACCATCAAGCGAAAGCAGTGGCATCCTTAAAAAACCACCATCTTCTATTTTTAAAACACTAACATCTGATTTATTAAAATCAACAGTTAAAAATTTAAAACCACGATGTACCATTTCTTCGGCAATTTTTAAAGTATTTATTAAAGCATCTTCTTTGGCTTTAATTTTTTTACTTTTTTTCAATTCTGCAAGCTTATTTAATTTTTCTTTAATAATTTTTATATCGTTACTAATCATGATTTGGTGGTCGAATTGTTCTGTTCTTTTAGAAAAATAACCACTATAAAAAGCTAATGGTGCATGCATTTTAAACCACGCAATCCTCAAAGCCATAATAACATAAGCAGTGGCGTGCGCTTTAGGGAATAAATATTTAATTTTAGCAGCAGAATCAATATACCAAGCTTCTACTTTGTCTTTCATTTCTTGTTTGTATTTGTTCCATGTTTGAAAATCATCTTGGGGTTTGCCTTTGCGGATAAATTCCATAATATCAAAAGCTTTTAAAGGATCAAGCCCTTTTTCTTGTAGTTGTAACATAATATCATCACGACAACCAATTATATCATCAAAAGAAATTGTTTTATTTTTGTATTTTTCAAATTCGCCTGTTTTGTTGATAGCATCTCTGGCGTTTTGGTTCCAAACATCAGTTCCATGTGAAAGTCCTGAGATTTTTACTAAAGCAGCAAAATTAATTTTAATTGCTTGTTTTTGTGAATTTTGTTTAGCGGTTGTTAAATCTTTTAACATTTGTTTGACAAAAATAGTTCCAAATTCAGGAATACCCAAAGAATCAATAGTGATTTTATTTCCTGGATTTACAGAAGAATCAATTTTGAATTCGTTGGAAAACAATTTATAAACTTCGGGATCATCTACAGGAATATCTTGGGCTCTTGTGAAAGGGAAAATTCTTTGATTTTCTTTAACATAATCCATCAAAAATTTAATCATCATAGGATCATCATGTCCTAAAATGTCTAATTTAAAAAGATTTTGCTCAAAGGAATGATAATCAAAATGAGTGGTTTTCCAATTGGTGTCATTAGCTGGATATTGGACAGGAGTTACTTCATAAATACTGCGATCGGGCGGCACAACAACAATTCCTCCTGGATGCTGGCCATTAGAACGTTTAACTCCTTCGATTTTGTTGGCAATTTGGGCTACTTTTTGTTTACGCCATTGTTTTTGTTTTTCTTCTAAAAAACCCATCGTATAGCCATAAGCGTTTCTTTGGGCAACAGTCTGGATGGTTCCTGCTCTAAAAGCGTGTTTTTCTCCTAATAATTCTTTAATGTAATTGTGGGCTTGGATTTGGTAATCACCTGCAAAATTTAGATCAATATCAGGAGTTTTGTTGCCTTCAAAGCCTAGAAAAGTTTCAAAAGGAATGTCATGACCGTCTTTTTTGAACTGAGTGTTGCATTTGGGACAAGGCATGTTTGGCAAATCGTATCCCGAAAAAACCTTATCAAGTTCGTTTTGGTATTTTTCTTCTTCTGAGTTGTAATATTGTTCTTTTTCTTGTGGTTTTAATTGGACAATAGTGTAGTTGCATTGTGGACAATAATAATGTGGTTTTAACGGATTTACTTCGGTAATTTCTAACATAGTTGCTACTAAAGAAGAACCAATCGAACCACGTGAGCCTACTAAATAATCTTTTTCCAAAGAATTTTTAACTAATAAATGTGATAAATAATAAACAGGAGCAATATTTTGATTAGATTTTTCGTTTTTTGTCTCTCCGATAATACTTTTTAACTCTTGATCCAATCTTTCTTTAATTAAAGGATGGGGAGTTGCGCCGTACATTTGTTTAACTTTTGTATCAACCAAACGCTTAATTTCTTCTTTGATGCTTGGTATTTGTAAGTTGGCTTTGAAAGCTTCGTCTTTGAAAGAAAATAGTTCCGAAGAAAAAGCTTTGATTTTTTCAATTTTGGAATTAAGCAAATGAGTATTTTCAATTACAATTTCATAAATTAATTTTTCATCTTGTAAAAAGGCAAATGCATCTATCATTTCTTGGGTGGTCAAAAGGTGATTTTCTGGCAAGTTTTTATTTTCGTATCTAGATAATTTGTGTAAGCCGCCTCCTACCATTTTGGCACTAATATAAATTTCGCGATAATCTTTTTCCCAAGGATGAATATAATGAACGTCCCCAGTGGCAATTACTATTTTTGCTTGTTTTTGGGCTTCTTTTATGATGGTTTTGAGAGTAGTTTCAATGATTTGAAGCCCGTTTTTGCCTAAATCATGAATTAAATGTTTATAAGCTTGGGGATGTTGCACTTCGATGTAATCGTAAAAAGAAATAGCTTTTTTCAATTTGGAAATGTTTTGATTGAGAGCTATTTCAAAAATATTGCTATTCATGCAACCACTACCCACTAAAAGACCTTGTCTTAAATTAGCTAAATTAGATTTTAAAACACGAGGGCTTTTGTTAAAATCCTTAGTTAAAGCGTTGCTTAAAAGTTCAAAAAGATTGCGATAACCGGTTTGATTAGCCACTAAAATATTGATGTGATAAGGTCTTTCGTATTTGGGATCGATTTTTTCTTGTAAGTCAAAAAAAGTAATTACTTGTTCGTCTTTGGGATCTTTGGTTAGATCTGCCAATTGATCAATCATTTTGATAAAAACTTCTGATGTGGCAGTGGCATCCGCAAGTGCACGGTGATGGTCTTCTAATTTGACTTTGAAAAAAGTTGCCAATCTTTTTAAAGAAAAATATTTTAAAAGATTACTGAAATAACGTTGAGACAATACCATGGTATCAATAATGGGTTGTGGTTCCAAAGATATTTTGAGTTCTTTTGCTTTTTCTTTTAAAAAATTAATATCAAAAGAAGCGTTGTGAGCCACTAAAACACAGTCTTTGGCAAAAGCTAAAAATTGTGGTAAAACTTGGTCAATTTTTTGTTGTCCTTGAAGCATTTCATCCGTAATATTGGTAATATCGGTGATAGTTTTGGTTAATTTTTGTTGCGGGTCGATAAATTTTTGAAACTCGCCTATTTTGTTTCCGTTTTTAATTTTTACTCCAGCGATTTCAATAATTTTGTCACGAACATTAGATAATCCAGTAGTTTCCAAGTCAAAAACCACATAAGTAGCTTCTTTTAAAACAAAATCTTTTTCTAAATTATCTTCTTTTTGATTGGTGATATAAATAGGTTTTTCTTCAATAAAATCAACTTCCACTCCATAAATAGGTTTGATTTTTTTATTTTTGGCATGTTCGTTAATTTCAGGGTAAGCATAAATGCCGTCATGATCCGTAAAAGCAATCGCTTCGTGTCCCCATGATTCTGCTATTTGTAAATATTCTTTGGCACTGTTAATGGCGTCTAAATTAGACATTTTAGTGTGAGTGTGAAATTCAATTCTTTTTTTGCCTTGAAAACCCAAGTCTTGGCGGATTAATGAAGGCGAAATTGAATCTGATTCTAGGGTTTCGTATTGTGTCATCATTAAATGAACATCATCCCAAGCACTATAATTAATTCGAGCTGTGATTCTAAATAATTGTCCAGTTTGGTAATTGGCTTTTAAAAATTGCTCTTTTTCATCTTTGGACACTTTTTTTTGAATTAAAATAGCATCTTTATTTTCGATAGAAAAATCATTGTCGTTTTCTTCTATAACAAATTTTAAATAAGAATACTGAAAATTAGCTTCTTTGATAGGATGAGCCAAAAAACCTTCAACAATTACATAAGTATTGGGATTTTGACGGTTGAATTCTTCCAGCTCTTGTTTATTTTTAGGAAGATCTTTTATTTTTGTATCTTTAGTTGTCATTTTAGAATTGCTATTATAAGCTCCTTTATTATTATATGCTTTTGCTTGGGGTGTTGTTTTTGCTTGTTTTGTTTGATCGGTTTGAGAAGTTGGATCTGATTTGTTATTTGGATTTTTTTCTTGATTTTGTTCGTTGGAGTTGGTTTGATGATTCGGATTTTGTTGCAATTCTTCGATTTCAATATTTGTGGATTTTTTTCTATTGATATCAATTTTTCTATCTGTTGATAAGATAAATTCATTTTTAAAACCATAAAATTTAGAAAAAAAATCTTGAAGAAGTTCCATTTTTTTATTTAAACATTTAAATGCATTAGGATTTACAAAAATGATAAATTTGCCGTTTTGAAAATTTACTTGGTGATTTTGAATTGCAAAATAATCTAAATCATGATATTTTTTTATTAAACTGGCTTGGGTTATAACATAATTAAAATAACTTTCTGCCAAAGATTCTAGATAATCCCAATTTTCAAAATCGATGTGGTATTCAATTTGGGGCAAATTAGGTTTGGTTTGCGCTTGGTTTTTCCATAAAATAGTTAATTCTTGGAGTAATTGTTCTAAAAAAAATGCTAAATCACAAACTAAAGGTAAATGTTTAAATGTGATTTGTAAAACCCATTTTGGGCTTTTTTGGCAAACTGATATTTTTTTTACTTGAGGATTTTGAAAATATTTTTTGCAAAAACCTTTTTGTTCGATAAATTGTTTAAATGAATGAGTAGACACAATAAATACCACCTAATAGTTGATTGGGAAAAGAGGCAAGAAAGAGGCAAGAAATCAAAATTGTTGTTTCAAATCGTTTTTTAAAAAATAAAACAAATAAAAAAACACATGAAATTCATGCAATTTTTTATTTGTTATTTCTTTTCATAGATGCAATTATAAATAAAAATAAATTAATGGTACTGATGGTCGGACTCGAACCGACATGAGTATTGCTCGCTTGATTTTGAGTCAAGTGCGTCTACCATTCCGCCACATCAGCTTTTTGTTTTAAATGATAAAAATATCATACTTATATATTATATCAGTTTTATTTTGATTTTTGTTTTTTTTCCTCAAAATCATAAACCAAAATAATATTTACATGCTCGCCACCCAAAAAAAGACCACATTAGCTAATAGCCTTTTATCAGGTTTCGGTGTTAAAACTTTGAAAAATTATTTATTTATGAAGGATATTTTTAGTAAATATTTTGTTTAATAAATTAGTAATAACAATGATACTTAAGTAAAAACCAGTTATCATAGCAAAAGGCAAGATCGGATTAAAAGTCACTCCAGTATTATTTTTAGCTACTAAAGTTAACTCAGAGATGCCTATCATAGCAAAAAAAGAACTATCTTTAATGTTTGTGATGAATTTTTGGATAATAAAAGGCACTGATCTTTTCAAAGCTTGGGGAAAAACAATAGAGAAAAAACTTGTCTTTGGCTCATTCCCAAACTCAATGCCGCTTCAATTTGTCCTTTATCTAAAAATTTGATATTCTGCATTAAAATTACATTAATGTTTGCTAAAGAATTAAGACTCAAAACCAAAAGTCCTGCATTAAGAGAAGTAATAACACCTTTATTACAAAGGTTTCCAATGCCATAATAAACAAGCATTGCTTGGTCTGCTGTTGGCATCGTTTTTAAAATGAAAAATAAAATATCAAAGATCCAACTTATTCCTTTGCTAATTTTTAATATATAAGGATTATTGGATTGGGCATTTTTCATTAAGGTGCATAAAACAGCTATAAAAATCCTAAAAAAAGACCATCAATAGCCAAAATTAAAGTAGTTTTAAGTCCTTCTTTATAAGATGGAAAAGTTTTTCTAATTTGTGACCAAGTATTATTTTTTGCTAGATTAATTGTTTCTTGATGGTTTTCAAAAATATCGTCTACCCATTTTTTGGTTATTTTTTCTATGTTTGTAATTTGTTTTTTTGTTTTTTCAATTTCATTTATTAAGTTTTGTTTTTCATTATCACTTAAAATTGATTTATTTTGTTCTAATGGATTTGTAAGTTCCTTAAGTTTTGCTTTTAGTGTGTCAATATCTGTGATTTTTCCTAATTGTTCTATTTGTTTTGTTGTTAATTTTATTTCTTCATTTTCATGTGTAATTTGTGTTTCTGGATTTGCTCATCTTTCTAATTTGTTTTCCAAGCTATTAAGTTTATTTTTTAAATCTATAATATCTAGAAATTTGCCTTCTTCTTGTTTTACTAATCCCAATTCCAATAATACGGTATTTATCTTTTCTTGTAAATTTGGTATTCTTCTATCTTTATCATTTTTTTTAGGCAAAAACATTCCCAAACCTTGAGGGCAAGCAGAATGACTTAAATTTTTGGAATTCATGTTAAAAAAAGCTAAATTATTATCTGAGGCACAAGCCCATCTAGCCATAAAACTATCTATTACAAAAATATCGGATTTCTTTTGTGAAACATCCTGAAAGTATGCAGGAGGACTACTTAATTCGTTGTTTTTTTAACAAGTGGCTGTGATTCTTGCATATTTGTTTGCGCTACTATTTTTTTCAATTACTGGGATTGCAGCAGTATTTTGGAATGTTACAAATTGAATTGGTTCGTTTGGAGTTGCTATTTTTTTTAATTCATCGCAAAAACCTTCAAAATTTATTTCTTCTTTTTGGATTAAACCTTCAAATCTTTTGTCATTCCTTCTTACTATCATGCTAGTTTGGGCTTGGATATAAGCCTTAGAATGATCAAGTTTTTTGCTTCTTTCTTCTGTAATGCTCATGCATGTAATTGCTACATCAATTTTTTCTTGGTTTAAAGCAGCTAAAACTCCTTCAAAATCTAAAACATTGATTTCTAATTCCAAATTTAGTTTATCAGCTATTTTTTTGATTAAACTTATCTCAAACCCTGCTATATTTTCTTTATTTTTGGCTTTCAAAGAATCTGATGTATTGAGGTGTTCCATTTTTTTAGACATTTTTTTAAGTGTAATGAAATTATTTGTTAGTTTGAAAAGATAAGAAATTATCTATTTAATTTTAAGTCTTAAAGAGTAATTTTGAAATAAAAAAGTGTCTAAAAAAATGGAACAGTTCAACGATTTAATCTCCCCAAAAACATTAGAACAGAATCGTTAGTTGTTGCCACTATTAATTTGGGTTTGGATGATTTTTTTGCTTGGTGAATGTTAATTCCAAAAACTTGGAAATGCAACCAAATTAGAATTATAAAACTAATTAATAATGTAGAAATTTTAAATATCTTTATATTTTTTTTATTTTTGAAAACGTTTTTAAAAAAATTTGATAAAACATTGAAAAAAAATACCGTTTTGTATTCATGTTTTTTTACATCCTTTTTTACTGTTAATTTTGATAATTAAATAAATTAAATGATAAAAGTTAATTGTAATAAATAAAAAATGATAAAAAATAAAAAATGATAGTAATGATAGTTTTAGTCTGTTTTTTATAATAATTTTTTGATTGTTTTGTTCTTTTTTGGATTGTATTTGTCTTTTTTGTGTCTTTGTTTCTTTGGTTTTCTTTTTTAAATATTTTGCTATTTATATATGCTAAAATTGATATAAGTATTTAGTCTTGTATCTAAATCAACGCCCATCGTTATCTCCTAATATAATTAAAATTTGAGTTGTAAACAATAATAAAAACAATAAAGTTGATACAAATATGTAGTTTTATATTTGAAATTAACATTCATTGCTTTTATCTCCTGACGTTTTTGATATTTAGAATATTTATTTGGGAAAAATTAAATATTTACACTTATTTTTATTATACACAAAAATAGCTAAAAATCGTATAAAAAAAGACCACATTTATTAATGGTCTTTCTTATAGTGTTGATTTTTTAAATATTTCATTATGCTTTTGGTTGTAATAATTTAATATTTTTTTCTAATAATTTGTTTGATAAATTAGTAATGCTGATAATGATTAAGTAAAAACAAGATATTGTAACAAAAGGTAGAATCGGATTAAAGGTAGAGCCCATATTGCTTTGTGCTTGCCAAGAAAGTTCGGCAATTCCTATAATGGCAAAAAAAGAACTATCCTTAATGTTTGTGATGAATTGTTGGATAATAAAAGGCACTGATCTTTTTAAAGCTTGGTGGAAGATAATAGAGAAAAAAACTTGCTTTTGGTTCATCCCTAAAGAATGAGCGGCTTCAATTTGTCCTTTATCTAAGAATTTAATATTTTGCATTAAAATTACAGTAATGTTTGCTAAAGAATTAAGTACTAAAACAAAAAGACCTGCATACAAACGTTTAATTTCAAAAAGATCTTTGCAAAGATAACCAATACCATAAAAAACAAGCATTGCTTGGGCAGCTACAGGAATTCCTTTTAAAATAAAAAATAAAGTATCTAAAAAATAAGTTGTTCCTTTGTTAATATTTAATATTATTTTATTATGGGATTGAGAGTTTTTAATTAAAGTATATGAAGTTGCAAATAAAAAACCAATAATAAGACCATCAATAGCTAAAATTAAAGTGGTTTTGAGTCCTTCTAGATAAGATGGAAAAGTTTCTTTGATTTGATGCCAAGTAGTGCTTTTAGAAAGCATGTCTTTGTGGTTGTCAAAAACTGTTTTTAATCTTGTTTCTGATTCACTTTCTATTTTTTTTGTTTTGGTTGAAAAATGCCATCCAAATACTGAAAAATGCAACCATACCAACAATATAGAGCTAATTGATAATGTAATAATTTTGAATATTTTTATATTATTTTTCTTTTGGAAAATATTTTTTAAAAATGAGTTTTTATTAATTAAATTAATGAAATTGTTCACTTCCTTTTCTATTCTTTTTCTTTTATTTTTTCAATTTAATATTTTTTTCTAACATTTTGCTTAAAAAACCAGTCATACTAATAATTATTAAATAAAAACAAGATATCATTACAAAAGGCAAGATTGGATTTAAGGTAGAGCCCATATTGCTTTGTGCTTGCCAAGAAAGTTCGGCAACTCCTATAATGGCAAAAAAAGAACTATCCTTAATGTTTGTGATTAATTGTTGCAAAATAAAAGGAACTGACCTTTTTAAAGTTTGAGGAAAGACAATAGAGAGAAAAACTTGCTTTTGGTTCATCCCCAAAGAATGAGCAGCTTCAATTTGTCCTTTATCTAAGAATTTAATATTTTGCATTAAAATCATTGTAATACTTGCTAAAGAATTAAGTATTAAAACAAAAATTCCTGCGTGTAAAGGATTAAAATTTCCTTTAAAAAGAAAAGTAATGCTGTAATAAATAAGCATTGCTTGGGCAGCTACAGGAATGCCCTTTAAGACAAAAAACAAAGCATTTATGGAAGTATTTAATATTTTTATTATAGCAACTATCAAGAAATTATTTTTGTGATAATCTAATTTTATATTTTTAATTAAAGTGCATATAATAGCTAATAAAAAGCCAACAATAAGACTGTCAATAGCTAAAATTAAAGTAGTTTTGAGTCCTTTTAGATAAGATGGAATGGTTTTTTGGGCTTGGATAAAAATCTTTTTTGTTGGTAGTTCAATTGTTTCTTTGTTTTCATTAAAGACTTCATCTAGTCGTTTTTTTACTTTTTTTTCTATTTCTTCTATTTCTTCTATTTTATTTTTATCTTCTGAACTAACTTCTTCTTTACTAGTTTCTTTTAATTCATGATTTTTTTTCTTTAAGTCTATGATGTCTTGGAATTCGCCTTTTTCATCTTTTTTAACTAAATCCAATTCTACCAATGCTGCATTTATCTTTTTTTGTAAATTTGGTATTCTTCTATCTTCATCATTTTTTTGAGGAAAAAATATTCCTAAACCTTGGGGACAAGTAGAATGTTCTAAGTTATTAGAATACACATCAAAATATGTCAAATCTTGATTTATTTCATAAGCCCATCTAGCTAAACAATTATCTGTTATAAACATATCTGATTTTCCTTGTAAAATATCAGTAAAACATGCAGATGAACTTGTTAATTCGTTATTTTTGATGACATATTCTTTTTCTTTATTAGTATCTGATTTGATTTTTTCAATTACTGGGATTGCAACAGTATTTAGAAATGTTATAAATTTAATGGGTTTTTCTTTTCCTAAATCTTTTAATTTTTGGCAAAATTCATTATAATTTATTTTTATTTCTTTGTTATTGTTTGGCTCTTGTTGTTTTCTTAAATTATCCAATAAATCATCAAATCTTTTGTTTCTTACTACTATGCTGGTTCCAGTTTGCATATAGGCTTTAGAAACATCGTATTTTTCTTTTCTTTTGTCTGTAATACTCAAAGACGCAACTGCGATGTCAATTGTTTCTTGTTCTAAGGCATTAAGAAGTCCTGCAAAATCAAAGACATGAAATTCTAATTCTAAATCTAGTTTATCAGCTATATTATTGATTAAATCAATATCAAAACCCGCTATATATTCACCGTTTACAGCTTTTTTGGCCTTCTTTCCCTCATTTTGTTCTAAAACTTTAAAAACATTAGGAGCAGAATTGTTGTTAACTCCTACTTTTAAAATGGTTTTCTTTTTGGAATTATTTTTTATATGGAAATATTCAAATATTGATAAATTCAGCCATATTAAAAATAAAAAACTAATTAATAATGCAGTAATTTTTAACATTTGGTTTTTATTGGTATTTTGGAAAATGTTTTTAAAAAAATGTTTTTTATCAATGAAAATAATCACTTCCTTCTTTTAATTATTGGGTGGTTGTTTGGGTTTTCTTTTTTTAGTTTTTTAGTTTTGGATTTGTGGATTTAATTGTTTTATGAAAAATAAGGTATTTTTTAAAAATTACTACATATTTTCTAAAAAAGGAACCCCTAAAATTCTTAAACTTTCTTTAAGAGTGATAAAAACTGCTTGGATTAATAAAAGATTAGTGTTTGTAGTGGTTTTATCATCTGTTAAAATCTTTTCTTGTGAATATAAAAAGTTAACATTTTGAGTTATTTTTAACATATATTTTGCCAAAATACTTGGCATATTGTCTTTTTGGGCTTTTTGCAAAATTAAAGGAAACTGGTCTAATAATTTTACTAAAATAAAATAATGGTCTTTTTGATAAATGGTTTTGTCAATTAAGTTTGTGTCTAGTTTTTCTTTGTTTAAAAGGGAATTTAGACGTGCTGCTGTGTATTGAAGATAAGGTCCTGTTTGTCCTTTAAATTGTAAAATAGTTTCTAAATTAAAATCAATATCTAGATGTCTATCGTTTTTAAGGTCGTTAAAAATGATGGCTCCTACAGCGATTTTGCGTGCAGTTTGTTTAAGATTTGATAAATGAGGATTTTTTTCTTCAATGATTTTTTGGGCTAAAATAGTAGCTTGATTAATTACTTCAATTAAGGTAGTAAATTTGTGATGTCTAGTAGAAATTTTTTTGCCATCCATCAAAACTAAACCAAAATTAATGTGTTTTATTTTAGTGTCACAGTATCCCATTTTTTCAATTATTTGGGCTAATTGTTTAAAGTAAAGTTTTTGTTCGTTGCCTACAACATATAAAACATTTTGACAATTAAAAGTGTTACAACGATATTTAAAAGTAGTTAGATCTCTTGTTAAATACAAGGTGCTGCCATTAGTTTTTTTCACTAAACCAGGAGGTAAATTATCAAGTTCTATAAGCAAAACTTGGTCTTCTTCTTTTAAAAGCTTTTTTTGTTCTAATTCTTCAAAAAGAGGAGCGATTTTGTCATTATAAAAAGATTCTCCCAAGAAAAAATCAAATGAAATCCCCAAAATATCATAAATTTTGCAAAATTCTTGTAAAGACACTTCGCGGAACCATTTCCACAAATCGAGATATTTTTGGTTTTGTTGTTCTAATTTTAAAAAAGCAAAATTGGCTTGTTCGTTTAATTCAGGATTGGTTTTGGCTTGTTGATGAAAAAAAACATATAATTTTTGTAGTTCGTTAATTGGGTCTTTTAGGATTTTTTCTTTGTTGCCCCATTTTTGATAAGCTACAATCATTTTGCCAAATTGCGTTCCCCAGTCTCCTAAGTGATTGATTCCTACTACCTCAAAACCTAATTTTTGATAAATATTTTTGAGAGCGTTTCCAATAACAGTAGAACGCAGATGACCAACAGAAAAGTTTTTAGCAATATTAGGAGAAGAATAATCAATAACTATGGTTTGATTTTGATTGGGAAAATTGCCATAATTAGCTTGTAATTCGTTGATTTTGAGTAATATTTCGTAAGCTAATGAAGCTCTTTTAATTTTGATATTTAAAAAACCGTTTAAAAACATTAATTCTTGGATTTCGTTTATTGTGACAAGGTTTTTTTTGATATTTTCAAAAATAATATGAGGGTTAGTTTTGGTTTTTTTGGCATAAGCAAACAAAGGTAAAGAAAAATCAAATTTGTCATTTTCCAGTTGTTCTTGTAAAATTAATTCTTCTAATAAAACTTTTTGGATTGCATTTTGGATTTTGCTTTTGGTGGTTTGTAAATTCATGATTGCAGTTCCTTTCTTTTTGGATTGTAAAATAAAAAATGATTCCTGAATGATGACAATAAATGATAAAATAATGAAATTATTAAAAACTTTTTACCTAAAATTTGTCTCGTTAATTTTTTGATAAACATTTTTGATAAACATTTTTGATAAACATTTTTGATAAACATTTTTGATAAACATTTTTGATATTTTAAGATATATAAACATATTTTATAAAATTATTATAGCATTTTTTATAATTTTTGTTTGAAAAAAGTTAAGATACTTATTTTGGTATTTGTAAATTAGAAAGAAAAATATTAAGAATTGCAAAAAAATTTTTGTTGTTGGGTTTGGTTTGGGTTAATTTTAGTAATAAAATGTTTTTAAATGCATTTATGCATTTTTTTATTCATAAAATTTTATTAAATAATATTAAAAAATAGCCTAAATGTTAAAAAGTACTCTTTTTATATTTTGGTATTCCTAATTAAAATTAAAAAAACAACCCTTTAATTTGCAAAAGAGTTGTTAAATAATAAATTATTTTTTTAATTAGAAAGTAAATATTTTATCTAGTTTGGTAAGGTTAGTTAATATTTCTTAAAAAATCAACTTTTAAACCAAATTTTAATATTAAAATTAATAAAATAATACCAATAATTATTTTGATGATACTACGTAAAAAGAAAAAAAATAATCCGATGATAAAAGCAATAATTATCATTTGATAATTGGGATTTAATGTGTTCCAAAAAGAAAATATATTGCTTATAATTTGTTTTTTATCGATGATTTTAAAACCTTACTAATGATTGTATTTTTCGATGTTCAACATTATTAAAATTCTATATTAAAAGTCTAAAATAGTTTTAGAAAATATTTTAATAAACAATAAACACCAATATTAATTATAAGTGATTTTGGATTTTTTCAAACTTGTTTTAATGATTAGTTTGTTTTTTAAAATAATTTTTTTAATTCGGGGTTAAAAGCTTTGGCTTTAATCATTTCAATTTCGCGTTTATAAGGTGCTTTGTCATTGATATAGGGAGTTTCTAAAATTTTAGGGATACAAGCAAAAGCACGATGATAGATAATTTTGATTAAAGTTTCAAAACCGATTTTGCCAAAACCGATGTTTTCATGGCGGTCTTTGTGACTATTACATTCGTTTTTAGAGTCGTTAATATGAATTACAGAGATATTTTGAAATCCTAAAATGGAATCTATCTTTTGGATAATTTCTTCTAAGTTTTCTTTTAAATCATAGCCAGCATCAAAAAGATGACAAGTATCAAGACAAAAAGAAACTCTTGTGTTGTTTGTAACTTGGGTTCTTATTTGTTGCAATTCTTCTAGGTTTTTACCAATTTCAGTTCCCTTGCCTGCCATAGTTTCTAAGGCAACTTGGGTTTTTAAATGTTTAGTTTTTGCAAAAATTAAATCAAGGCTTTGAGCAATTAAACCAATTCCTTCTTGGGGGTTTGTTTTGAGATAGTTTCCTGGATGTAAAACCATTTTATTAATTTTCATTGCTGCAAAACGTTCTAATTCTTGGGATAAAAAATCAATTGCAAAAGCCCTTTTAGTCTCGTCGGGATTAGCAAGATTGATAATATAAGGAGCGTGCCCTACCAAATTATTTAAAGATAAATTGTTGTTTTGGACAATTTCTAAGGCTTCTTTAATTTTTAATTCTTCGGTTTTGGTTCTTATCGTATTTTGTGGAGCACCGCTATAAACCATCAAAGCATTAGCACCATAAGAAATGGCAGTTTGGATGGCTCCTTGAAAATTATGTGGTTTTTTCATAGCAACATGGCTTCCCAAAAATAACATGATAAAAGCTCCTTTATTGGTTTTTTTGGTTATTATTTATAAATTAGTTTAGTTTTTTCTTGATAATTAGTTTTGTAATTCGTTAATTTATTTTTTTGATGGTTTTTTTGATTTGTATTTGGCTTTTGGTTTGAATTTTGTTTGCAAAAAAGTACTTTTGCTTTTGGGGGATTGGTTTTCTTTTTGGTTCTTTTTCTTATAATTGGGTTTTACTTGTTTGCTTTTAGTTTTTTTGTTGTTGTTTGTTTCTTGGACTGTGTTTTGAGTTTTATTTGGTGTTTCCAAAGCAGAATCTTTATTATTTTCTTTTTTAGGAAGTTTGGATTCTTTGGTAAATTTGTTTTGTTTGAAAAATTGTTTTTGGCTAGATTGGTTGTAATTGTTTTTTTGGTTAGTTTGATTATTTTGATTTTTTTGAATGTTTTTGGTATTTTTATTGTTTTTATTTGGCTTATCAGTTTTGGTAGTTGTAATAGTTTTGTAATTTTGAGTTCTTATAAAACCATCTTTATTTAAAGAGGCTTGATGAAAAGTAATTCCTAATTGAATTAATTTATTAATTTTGTCTTTTTGTTTAATGTCTTGGGGGTCGTACAAAACAATGATTTCACCTTTTTTGCCCATTCTTGATGTTCTACCACTTCTGTGGAAAAAAAATTCAAGGTGTGAAGGTAAGTTGTAGTGAATAACACAAGAAGCATCAAAATCAATTCCTCTAGCTGCAAGATCTGATGCAATTACGTACTGATATTTTAATTTATGGATAGCTTTAAGGCTTTGTTTTCTTTGTTTAACTGATAAAGCAGAGTTGTAATTAAGCAATTTGAGACTGTCATTTTGTAAAGTTTGAAATATTAATTCTTGTTCTTTTTTTTCATTGACAAATACTAGTGCTAAATAAGGATTAAGGACTTTGGTAAGATGAATTAAGGTCTGCATTCTGCTTGTAGTTGTTTCTAATAAATAAAAAGTACGATTAAGATTACTTTGTTTATAAACATCAATAAAAGTAGATTTACCAAAATAACGATTAATAAAAGGTTTTAATTGTTCGGTAATGGTAGCTGAAAATAATAAAATTTTGGCTTTAAGATGATTAATTAAAGGGTCTAGGGAAGTTAAAAATACCTCATCAAACATCATATCAGCTTCATCAAGGACTAAATAAGATACATATTTTAAGTTAATTTTTTTGAGTTTAAACGCGTATTCTAATAACTTATCGGGAGTTGCAATAATTAATGGAGGTTGTTTTTTTTCAAAAGTAGCAATTGCTTTTTGTTTATCCATTCCTCCGTAAAGAATTTTGGTAAAATTAGTTTTTTCAATTTGTTTAAACATTTCCCATACTTGAAATACTAAATCATTGGTAGGGACTAAAATAATTGCTTGAGTAAATGGTTTTTGGAAATCAATTTTACTTAATATCGGTAAAAGATAAGCATGGGTTTTGCCTGTTCCTGTAGGAGCAATTCCTACTAGATTACCTGGTTTTTCAAATTGTGAAAAGACTTCTTTTTGGATGGGAGTTAAAGTTTGGAATTGAAGTTGTAATATTTTTTTTTGAATATAGTTTTGCAAGTTAAAAACCTCCTTAAATCATATATATTATACCAGTATTTTTGTAATTTGGAAGTATTTTAGTAATAAATTAATTTTGTTGCAATAAATTGTTGAAAAAAACTTATTTCCAGTTAAAATATAAGTAAGTCTTTGACTTGATTATAAATTATAATGACATATATTAAGGAAAGAAAATAGGGTAATGAAAACAAATAAAAATAATAAGAATAATGATAATAAGAAAAAGAAAAAACAAAACAATAATGATTTAAAACAAAGTAAGAAATATAATAATAAAACTAAATTAACCAAAGATAATAAAAATGTTAAATCAAATAAAAAAGGTTTTAACTTTAGTTTTTCTAATTTATTAGCTTGGGGTGTTGTTGTTTGTTTGTGTTCAATTCCTTTATATTATATATCTGCTACTGTTTGGGAACAAATAAAGAAATAATTAAAATTTAATCTAAGATATAAAAAACTATTTTCTTAATGAAAATAGTTTTTATCTTTATATATGGATTGTTTAGTTAATCAATTGTTATTTAGTATTTTTGTATAATTCTTCTTTTCCTTTGGGAGATAATTCTTTGTATATTACATTATAAAGATTTTGTTGTTCTTTTAAGGCATTGAACTGTTCCGTTTTTTTAGACACTTTTTAAGTTTAATGAAATTATTTGTTAGTTTGAAAAGATAAGAAATTATCTATTTAATTTTAAGTCTTAAAGAGTAATTTTTAAATAAAAAAATGTCTAAAAAAACGGAACAGTTCATACATACCAAAAAAACATCCCTTTACTCTCCTTTCTCCTTTTAGTTTTCAGGGAATAAAAAACTACCTTACCTTTATTTTACTCTTTTTTTTGCAAGTTTTTTGCTCATTTTCCATTACTTTTCTCACCTTTTATATCATTTTCTTATCTTTTATTACTTTTTGCTAATCTTTTTTGTTATAATTAACAAAGAAATTATTATTTATAAATAATATATATAAGCCGATATAAATATAAAGGAATATATTAAAGGAATTAAAATGAAAACCAATAAACATCAATTTATTAAAGTTCGCGGAGCTCGTCAAAATAATTTAAAAAATATTAATATTGATATTCCCAAAAATAAATTAGTTATTATAACAGGATTATCAGGTTCTGGCAAATCTTCTTTAGCTTTTGATACTTTATATCAAGAAGGAAAAAGAAGGTATGTAGAATCATTAAGTGCTTATGCTAGACAATTTTTAGGTAGTTTTGAAAAACCTGATGTAGATAGTATTGAAGGTTTGAGTCCTTCTATTAGTATTGACCAAAAAACAACTTCTAATAATCCTCGTTCTACTGTGGGAACTATTACAGAAATATATGATTATTTAAGATTAATTTATGCCAATATTGCAGTTCCTTTTCATCCTGAAAAAAATATTGTCTTAGAAAAACAAACCAAAGAACAAATGATTACTAAAACTAATCAAATATTTTCCAAGCAACTAATATTAATTCTTGCTCCTATAATTGAAAGAAAAAAAGGTACCCATCAAAAAACCTTAGAAGCTCTTGCCAAAGATGGTTTTAATAGAGTAATGATTAATGATACTATTTATTTAATGGATGAGATTCCTTCTTTATCAAAAAATCAATATCATAATATTTATGTAGTAATTGATCGTTTTGAAGTTAATTCAGATAATCAAACTCGTCTTTTTGAAGCCTTAGAACAAGCTCTAAATTTAGCTCAAGGAAAAGTTTTTATTATGAATTATCAAAATAAAAATAGTAATGATAGTAATAAGAATGAAAACAACAATAAAAACCATCAAATATTAAAACTAAATTGCAATTATCATTTAGAAGGCATTAATTTTGATATTCCCTTGCGCGAATCAAGACTTTTTTCATTTAATACTCCTTTAGGAGCTTGCCAAAGTTGTAAAGGTATTGGAAAAACAGCAGAAATTGATTGCGATATGATTCTAGATTATGAAAAACCATTAAATAAAGGTGCAATTTTAATTTTTAAAAGTAATAATGAATATAATAATTTTGCTAGCAAAGAACAAGAATTAAAAGCTGTATGCAATCATTATCAAATTGATATGACTGTTCCTTTAAAAAAAATAGATCCCCAAAAACTAAATATTATTCTTTATGGTTCGCCTGACCAAATTACTTTAACGCCTCCTTTGCGTTTTTCTCGTTTTTCCAAAAATACCACCACCAAAACTCCTAAATATGATTTTTTTGAAGGTATAGCTTCTATGCTTAAAAGACGTTTTGAAGAAACAACCAGCGAATGGCTCAAAAAATGGCTTTCTAATTATATGATGGAAAAAAAATGCAAAACATGCCAAGGACAAAGACTTAATCAAGGGGCTTTACTTTTTAAAATTAATAATAAAAATATTTATGAAATAACTGATTTATCAATTGAACAAACCCTTGCTTTTTTCCAAAATTTAGAATTGTCCAACGAAGAGACAAAAATTATTAATTTAGCTCTCAAAGAAGTTATCAATCGTCTTACTTTTTTACAAGAAATGGGGTTAGGATATCTTTCTTTATCGCGCAGTGGAGCAACTCTTTCGGGAGGAGAAGCACAAAGAATTAGACTTGTTACTCAAATTGGCTCCCAACTTTCAGGAGTACTTTATGTCCTTGATGAACCTTCCATTGGATTGCACCAAAAAGACAACGATCTTTTAATTAAATCACTTCAAAAAATGCGAGATTTAAGCAATTCTTTAATTGTAGTAGAACACGATCACGATACAATGCTTGCCTCTGATTATTTAATTGATATTGGTCCTCAAGCAGGCATTTTGGGAGGGAAAGTACAAGCTTTTGGCACACCCCAAGAAGTAATGCAAAACAAAAACAGCCTTACAGGAAAATACTTATCTAAACAAATCCAAATTACATTTCCCAAAACTAGAAGAAAAGGCAATAAAGATCATATTTTAGTTACCAAAGCTTCTAAAAATAATCTTAAATCAATTGATGTTTGCTTTCCTATGCAACAATTAATTGTAGTTACAGGCGTTTCTGGTTCGGGAAAATCTACTTTAGTAAATGATGTTTTACTTGATTGTTTACAACAAAAATACAGCAAAAAAAACAAAACTCAACAAAAAGATTTTAGTCATTTAGTAAACGATTTTAACAAAGTCAAAAAAATAGTTGAAATTTCACAAGACCCAATTGGTAAAACTCCTCGCAGCAATCCCCTTACTTATACTGGTGTTTTTGATGAAATTAGAGAACTTTACTCCAAAACTAAAGAAGCCCAAATGAAAGGTTATCAAAAAGGGCGTTTTTCTTTTAACGTTAAAGGCGGTAGATGTGAGGCTTGTAGTGGCGATGGAGTTAAAAAAATATCTATGCATTTTTTACCAGATGTCTATGTTATGTGCGAAGCTTGTAAAGGAACTCGTTATCAAAAAGAAACTTTAAGCATCAAATACAAAGATAAAACTATTGCAGATATTCTTGCTATGAGTGTTGAAGAAGGGGTTTTATTTTTCCAAAATCATCCCAAAATTAAACATCAATTAGAAATTTTACAAAATGTAGGGCTTGGCTACATTAAATTAGGACAGTCCTCGCCAACTTTATCCGGAGGAGAAGCCCAACGAGTTAAATTAGCAAGCGAACTACACAAAAAAGTTATTCCAGGTGCTTTGTATATTTTAGATGAACCTACCACAGGACTTCATTCAGAAGACGTTAGACAATTGCTTAAAGTTCTTCATCAAATGACAGATCAAAAAGCTACTATTGTTGTAATTGAACATAATTTAGATGTAATTAAAAATGCTGATTATATCATTGATTTAGGTCCTGAAGGAGGAGCTTGTGGCGGATATGTAGTTGCAACAGGAACCCCAGAACAAGTAAGCCAAAATGAAAAAAGTTATACTGGTAAATATTTAAAAAAGATTCTTAACGAAGAAAAATAAATCCAAAATTTAAAGATGAAATCAAACTTTTAATTTAGATAAATCCCAACTAACTACATCCTAAACATTGGACTAATTAAAATCAATTTAACAATTTAAAAAACTAATATTTAAGTAAAATTGCAAAATGGGCAAAAACAAAAACCACTTTTAAACTCACACCAACCAAACAATTTTAGGAAATATTTTGTCCTTCTACAAAAAAATATTTTAATTACAACCTCACCAAAAAACCATTTAATCAGAAAGCAAAAATTACTAATAATTTCAAGAAATATTTAGTTATTATGGTATAATAAATAGTAGGAAAGAAAAGTAATTTACACAATTACAAAATTTATAAATGACAATTATTTTTCTACCACAAAATATTTATAAAAAAGATTAAATGAATTAAAAAAAGCTAAAAAATTAAACTAAATAAAACCGCGAACCCAAAAAACAACTTTTAATTTAGTTAAAAAACTTAATTATAAATTAGTTGCCAAATTGTAAAACAAAAAAGCAAAAACCCAACTTGTTTCCCCAAAAAACAATTAACACTAATTTAATTGGAATTTGCTTATATAATCAATATATAAATGAAAAAACTCATAATTATTTGCAACTATTTGCACCAATCAAACCAAATAACCCCCCAACAACAATATTTTTTAGTTTTTATTGATGCTTCATAATCAAAATAAATAACACCCCAAAACATAAAACAAACCCCAACAAACCAAAAAGGAAAAGATATTAAAAATGGAAATTAAAAAAATCAACGATCAAAAAGTACAATATTTTTTTGAAGTTTCTTCAAAGGAATTAGAAACCCAACTGGCTAGTGCTTATGAAAAAATTAAACCAAAAGTAGAAATTAAAGGTTTTAGAAAAGGGCACGTTCCAAGAAAAATTTTTGAAAATCGTTTCGGTAAAGACAATTTATACTCCGATGCATTAGAAAATATCGTGCAAACCAAATATCAAGAAGTCCTACAAAAAAAAGATTTCGAAAGTATGGGAATGCCTCAAGTAATTGATTTAGACGAAAAAAAACTTAAAGATAATCAAAATTTTACTTTCGGACTGGAATTTATCGTTAAACCTAAAGTTACTTTAAAAAAATATTTAGGGTTAGAAATTACAAAAGACGATCTTGAAGTAACAGATTGTGAAGTGGAAGAAAAAATAAATTCCTTATTAGAAAAACAAACAACTTTGGAACCCAAAACCCAAAAAGTCGTTTTGGAATTAACAGACAATGCTATTTTTGATTTTGAAGGCTTTGTTGATGGCAAACCTTTTGAAGGCGGCACTGCCAAAGATTTTAGTTTAGAAATTGGCTCTGGTCAATTTTTACATGGTTTTGAAGACCAAATGTTAGGGATGAAACAAGGACAAACCAAAGACATTCATATCACTTTTCCAAGCGATTACCACCAAAAAAGTTTAGCTAATCAAAAAGCTGTTTTTAAAGTAACTCTACACCAAATCAAAACTAAAAAAATACCTCAACTAACAGATAATTTGGTAAAATCACTTAAACTTGCCAATGCTTCAACCGTAGAAGAATTAAAAAACAACACTAAACAAACTCTTTTAGCTCAAAAAAAACACAAAGACAAAGAAAACGTTGAAAAACAAGTAATAGAACAATTAGTTAAAAATTCCGAATTAGAAATTCCTCAAGAAATTATTTCCCAAGAACAAATCCGCCTCCAAAAAGAATTTGAAGCACGATTAAAACAACAAAATTTAACTTTGGAACAATACAAACAATATTTAGGTATTGATGATGAAAAAATGGAAAAAGAATTCAGCCAACAAGCACAAAAAAACCTCCAATATCAACTTATTATGGAACAAGTTGCAGCCCAAGAAAAACTAACTATTTTCCAAGAAAAAATCGAACAACAATACCAAAACTTAAGTAACCATTACAAAGTTCCAGTTAACCATATCAAACAAAACCTTCCTGAAAAAAACCTAAAACATTCTCTTTTGATGGATGAAGCCTTAGAACTTGTTATTAATAAAGCTGTTGTTGCTAAATAAAATTTATCACCCCACCAAAAAATCACTCCACAACTTAAAAATGAAAAAGTTTAAAAGTTAAAAAAATATCAAAAGGATGAAAATATATGAAAACCAAAAGCAAAAAATTAAAATCCGATCTTTCTATGGATGCATTTGAAGATATTTTTCAAGAAATTCCTGAACAACTTCCAGTTGTAGTTATCAGCGAAGTAATGCCTATTCCAAATGTTGATTTTCGTATTGAAGTATCAGACAATTCTTATTTAAAAGCTTTAAAAGAATCAGAAACTAACGCAAATTCTTTTGTTATTCTTTTAACTCAAAAAGATTTATCACCCAACAAACCCAAACTAACTAATCTTCAACGTTACGGTGTATTGGCACAAATAATTACCAAAGTAAAAATCCCTCACGGCGATTTTAAAGTGAGATTTCGCATTTTACAAAGAGTAAAAATTGATAAATTTTTGCAAAAAGAACCTTTTTTAAAAGCCTCATATGAAAAAGTCAACACCATTTATGGAAACGTTGAAGAAGAAAAAGCCTTAATCAAGCTCGTTATAGAAAAAATTATGGACAAACCTTTTCAACTGCTTGTTCAAAACACCAATAATTTTTTAGATATCATCAAAACAGAACCAGAAACAGAAAATATCACTGATATCATTGTTTTTAATTTAAAAATCGATGATTTAGATAAATATAAATACCTTAAAGAAGCTCACCTTAATAAAAGAATTTTTTATATTCTTCAAGACATCCAAAGCTTACTTATAGGACTTGATTTAGAACAAAAAATCAATGAAAAAGTAAAACAAAGTATTGATGAAAACCAAAAAGAATTTTATTTAAGAGAAAAAATGAAAGCGATTCAACTAGAATTAGGGGACAAAGCCAAAAAGGAAGAAGAAATTGCAGAATTGCGCAATAAAATCAAAAAAACTCCTTTACCTCCTGAAATCAAAAAAAAAGCTTTACAAGAATTATCACGTTACCAATCATCATCATCTTTAATGGCAGAATCTTTTGTAATTAAAAATTATCTTGATTTTTTACTGGAATTACCTTGGGGCAAAACCAGCCAAGATGAAAACGATTTAGTTGCCATTGAAAAA
Source organism: 'Santalum album' aster yellows phytoplasma (assembly GCF_018283495.1). Taxonomy (NCBI): domain Bacteria; kingdom Bacillati; phylum Mycoplasmatota; class Mollicutes; order Acholeplasmatales; family Acholeplasmataceae; genus Candidatus Phytoplasma; species 'Santalum album' aster yellows phytoplasma. The sequence goes on along the minus strand of NZ_JAGVSK010000004.1, from coordinate 29,930 downwards.
TCCTTAAATAACCAACATTACGGACTTGAAAAAGTCAAAGAACGTATTTTAGAATATGCAGCAGTCAAAATAATGACTAAGAAAAACCCTCAAAATATTTTATGTCTTGTAGGTCCTCCAGGAGTGGGGAAAACCTCACTTGCTTCTTCTATTGCCAAAGCTTTAGGACGCCAATTTGTCAGACAATCCTTAGGCGGTTTAAAAGAAGAATCAGAAATTAGAGGCCACAGAAGAACTTATATTGGAGCTATGCCTGGACGCATTCTTGCAGGCATTAGAGACGCCAAAACAGTTAATCCTGTCTTTTTATTAGACGAAATTGACAAACTAGTAGCCAATTATAACTTTGATCCTGCGTCAGCTTTATTAGAAGTCCTTGACCCACAACAAAATATTAATTTTATGGATCATTTTTTATCCGAACCATTTGATTTATCCCAAGTATTATTTATCACCACTGCCAATTACCTTGACAATGTTCCCGAAGCTTTAAAAGACCGTATGGAAATTATCGAAGTAAGTTCTTACACTGAAAAAGATAAAATTAACATCGCTTCTAAATATCTTTTAAAAAAACAACTCAAAAATCACGGAATCACTGACACAAATTTAGTTATTGACAATGATACTATCCTTTATTTAATTAGACATTACACCAAAGAAGCAGGAGTAAGAGAGTTAGATAGAATCCTTGCAGAACTAGCTAGAAAAACAGTTAAAGAATGTTTAATTACCAAAAAAGAACAAGTAATTATTACTCCTCAAAACGTTACTAAATACTTAGGTAAAGAAAAATACCTACATCTTTTAGATGAACAAAAAGAAAAAATAGGATCCACTAACGGACTTGCCTATACTTATTTTGGAGGCGATTTGCTTCCAGTAGAAGTTACTTATTACAAAGGTAAAGGACAATTAGTCCTTACAGGTAAATTAGGAGAAGTCCTTAAAGAAAGTGCTTATACTGCTTTAAGTTTCATCAAAGCTAACTGTCAAAATTTAGGAATTGATGCCAATATTTTTGTAGAAAACGATTTTCATATTCATCTTCCAGAAACAGCCATTCCTAAAGATGGTCCTTCAGCTGGAATTACTATTGCTACTTCCCTTGTCTCTGCAATTACCCAAAAATATGTTAAAAAAGGTTTGGGAATGACAGGAGAAATTACTTTACGAGGCAATATTTTAGCTATCGGAGGCTTAAAAGAAAAAGCTATTGCTGCTAATCGTAGCGGTCTTGACACTATTTTTATTCCTCAAGAAAATATCAAAGATATTGAAGATATTCCTGAAGAAGTAAGAACTAAATTAAATATTATTCCTGTATCAAACATTTCTGATGTTTTTTCGCAAGTATTTGTTTGATTAAGATATAAAAAACACCATCTTAAAGATGGTGTTTTTTGTTTTTATACATAATTAAAAAGTTTTCAAAACTTCAATTATTATTTTAATATTTATTTTTTTCGATAAAAATTACAAAATAATAAAGGGGCAAAAAATCATTTACAAAGAAAAATTTACTTTCCTCCAATATTTAAATCCCCTACATAAACGCTAGAACTACCAAATCCTGAAGTTTGAAATTCAAAATCATTAGCAATGGTGTCTACATTTTTAAGAATATCAAAAAAATTACCAGAAACAACAATCATTTTAACAGGAGTTGTAACTTTACCTTTTTCAATTCTAAAACCACTAGCTTGTAGGCTAAAATCTCCACTAACAGTTTTAATTCCTGCATGCATCCCTACTAAATCAGTAATATAAATACCATTTTGAATAGGTTCAATCATTTCTGAAAAACTTTTTTTGCCAGGCACCAAATAACAATTAATCATAGAAGTACTGCCATCAAAACCGTTTCCAGTTGGAGTTTGTTTAAAAATGCGAGCAGTTTTTAAGTTGTGGATAAATCCTTGAAAAACTCCTTTAGTAATAATGGGTTTGGTTTGGCAAGCTACTCCTTCATCATCAAATTTTTCTTTAAAATAAGCACCATCGTTTAAAGGATCATCAATAATACTAACTTTTTCAGAAGCAATTAAACAATTAACTTTATCTTTTAATTTAGTTAAGTTGCGATAAGCACTTGTACCAGTAAAAATATCGCTGAAACTTTCCAAAAGGTCTGCAAACATTTCATTAGAAAAAATAACTGGATATTTTTGAGATACCAAAGATTTAGCTCCTAATTTTTTTTCGCCCATCTCAACAATTTCAGTACCTAATTTAACAGGATTGAAGGTTACAAAATCCTTAGCTAAAATACTTTTGCCATAACTTTCAATTTCGCCTTCTTTTTGAAAAACCGCAGAAGCATACAAATAAGCAAAGCTGTTTTGGTGCGATAAATTGAGCCCTTTGGAATTTAATAATGTTTTTTTATGACAAACTTCTTGGTAAATAATCCCATTAGTAGCTTGCAAATGGGAACTTTGCAACATTGTTTTTTCTAACTGCAACAACAAATTTTGTTTTTGTTCTAATGGAACTTGTCCAAAATCAAAGTTATTTTCCAATACTTCAGGATAACTGGAAGATCCTTCAAAAATAAGAGCAGGTTCTTTAGAAGTAATTGTTTGGCAATTTTCTTTGAGGGTTTCAAAAGCATTATCAAAAGCGCTGTCAGTTAATTGTTCTAAAACAATAGAAGTTTTTTTATTGGCAAAAATACCTCTTATAACTGCAGAAGCAACATCGCTCCAAACACAAGCATCTATTTTGCCTTTATCCAAAGATAGTTTAAAAGTTTGACTTTCATGAATTGCAATTTCTAATGCTTCAAAACCTTGTTGCATTCCTTTTTCTAACCATTTTTTATAATTGTTAGGAGTGGGGTTTGTGTGAGTGGTTTGGCTTTGGGGTTTTGGGGTTTTAGTTACGTCTTTTATCATTTTTGATTTCCTCCTACAATCATTTCTTTTACTCTAATAGTGGGTTGTCCTACATCAACTGGTAGAGAACCAGAACAAGAACCACACATTCCTTGACCTAAAACTAAATCATTGGCAACACGGTCAATTTTAAATAAAATATCTGCTCCATGACCAATTAACATCGCTCCTTTAACATGGGTTGTTAATTTACCATTTTCGATTAAATAGCCTTCATTAACTACAAAATTAAATTCTCCAGTAGCAGGAACAACTGTTCCACCACCTAGACTTTTAGCATAAAGACCGTAAGGAGTATCTGCAATAATTTGTTCGGGCGTTTCTGTGCCTTTTTCGATGTAGGTGGAATTCATGCGCGAAGTAGGAGAGTATTTATAAGATTGTCTACGTGAAGAACCGGTAGATTGCATCTTCATTTTGCGTCCGTTTCTAAAATCAATTAAATAACCTTTAAGGATACCTTTTTCAATTAAAAGATTTTTTTGGGTGGGATTTCCCTCGTCATCAAAATTAAGACTGCCCCAAGACGCTTTAATAGTTCCATCATCATAAGCAGTTACAACTTCAGAAGCAACTTTTTGATTTAATTTATTACAAAAAGGAGAAAGGCCTTTAGCAACTGCAGTAGCTTCAAGGGGATGTCCGCAAGCCTCATGGAAAATAACGCCTCCAAAACCATGATTAATTACAACTGGCATAGTTTGAGGTTTTAAAGATTTAGCATCTAATAAAGCAACTGCTTGTTTTGCTACTTGTTTGGCAATTGTTTCTAAATCAATTACATCCAAGAATTCCAATCCCATTGCGCGTCCAGGACCTTCAAAGGCTTCTTGCATTTCTTGTCCTCTTTGTGCAACTACTACAAGCCCACATCTAATATAATTGCGTGTGTCATTTTGATAAACTCCTAAAGTATTAGCAATTAAAACATGTTGTTCTTTTTGGTTTAAAGAGGTGATGGATTGAATAATTTGAGGATCATAATTTTGAATAATAGCCGATAATTTAAGTAATTTTTGGGCTTTTTGTTCTTGAGTCATGCTGTTATAAGGTTTTTGGATAGTATTTTTTAGGGGTTTTTTGGTTTGCAAGGCAATAACTTTATTTGCTTTTCCTTGAAAAGATTTTTTTAATTTTAAAAGCAAGGATAAAACATTTTGATAATCAGTTTTATTGGTATAGCCATAAACTTCATCAAAGCCTTTTAATAAGCGAATTCCTACTCCAAAAGTATTAGAAGTATCAGCAGAAACTACATCTTTGCCAATTACTTTAAGGGTATGAGAATAAGCATTTTCAAAAAATAATTCTGCAAAATCAGCTCCCTTATCTAAAGATAAATTTAGAATTTTTTGAATATCTTCTTTATTTAACATCAAATAATATATCTCCTTTATATTGTTTGTAAATCTCTTTTATTTTATCATTTTTTTAAGCTTTTTAAGCATATTATATAAAAGTTTTCCAAATGAATTTATTATTGTTTTGTTAATTTGTTTGTTTTTATATGTTATAATAAAATACACAATTAAAGAGGAGCATATAAAAGCATAAAAACGTTGAAATAAGTATTTTTAATTCGTTTATTGCATTTCATCATCAAAATATTAACTTAAAAAACTTGATATAATATAAATATTTATTTTTAAAATCATTATAATATTATAAAAAGAAAAGAGGCAAGTAAATGTTTAGAATCAAATTTATTATTTTTAAACTAGAATTAGATAAACAAGGAAGAAAGCAAATAGATTTTTGGAAAACTCAAATTAGAAATATTTTTAATTTCCTTTTCTTTTTGGTAATTTTGTTATCTTCGGGGTTTATTTCATTTCATATAGATAGTATTTTAAAACAAAATACCACATTACACCCTTTAATGAAAAATTTTCTTATTATGGTTAAATTATTTTTTTGGATATGTGCACTTTTATCCCTTCCATTTGTTTTTTGCTCGTTTTTGGATGGGTGTAGATAGTATGAAAGGAAGAACATTTAGCCAATTAATTTTAAGTAAAATATATTCAAAACCACAAATTGCTCCTAATGGTAAAAATAATCAATCCAAAAATAATACAAATACCCCCAAAAAATAATAAAAATAAATATAAATGTCAACAATAAATAAAACAAAAACTCCTTATATATTATAAGGAGTTTTTTCAATATTCTTTTATATCTTTGAAACAAATAATTATTTAGTAGCAAGAATAGCAAGAAAGGCTTTTTGAGGTAATTGCACTTTTCCTAATGTTTTCATTTTCTTTTTACCTTTTTTTTGTTTCTCTAATAATTTCTTTTTACGAGTAACATCGCCTCCATAAAGTTTAGCTGTTACATCTTTACGCATAGCTTTGATAGTTTGTCTGGCAATAATTTTTTTACCCAAAGCTGCTTGAATAGGAATTTCAAACATTTGTTTAGGAATAAACTCTTTTAAAGTCTCACAAATAGCCTTTCCTCTTTCATAGGCAAAATCATGATGAACAATTAAAGATAGAGCATCAACAATTTCTCCATTTAATAAAATATCCATTTTTTGTAATTTAGAAACACGATATTTATCTATTTCATAATCAAAAGAAGCATAGCCTTTGGTTAATGATTTTAACTTATCAAAATAACTATAAATAATTTCTGAAAAAGGCAGCAAATAATTAATCATTACTCTTTGACTATCAATATATTCAATATTTTGAAGGGCTCCTCTTTTGTTTTGGGAAAGCTCCATTACTTTACCAATATAGATTTCAGGACACATAATAGTAGCTTTAATGAAGGGTTCTTCAATGCGGTCAATCATTTGAGTGGATGGAAGTTTGGAAGGATTATCAACTAAAAGTTTTTCTCCTTTGATAGAATAAACATGATAAATAACAGAAGGAGCAGTAGCAATTACTTCTACTCCAAATTCGCGACTAATTCTTTCTTGAATAATTTCCATATGCAAAAGTCCCAAAAACCCAGTTCTAAAACCAAGTCCCAAAGCATTAGAACTTTCAGGTTCAAAAATTAAGGAAGAATCGTTGAGTTTTAGTTTTTCCAAAGCTTCTTTAAGGATGTTATATTTATTAGTTTCGACAGGATAAAGTCCACAAAAAACTACTGAATTCATTTGTTTGTATCCCGGTAAAGGTAGCAAAGCTTGATTGGTTTGCGAAGTAATGGTGTCTCCAACTCTTACATGATTAATACTTTTAATAGCAGCAGTAAGATAACCTACATCACCTGGTGCCAAAAAATCTTTTACAATTTGTTTGGGATTATAAACTCCTACTTCAACTACTTCATAAACACTATTACTTGCCATAAAACGAATTTGATCGCCTTTTTTAACTGTGCCATTGACGATTCTAATGGAAGGTACAACTCCTTTATAAGAATCAAAATAAGAATCAAAAATTAAGGCTTGCAAGGGCTTTTGAATGTCTCCTTGAGGAGGTGATATTCTAGTTACTATTTGTTCCAAAATATCAATGACTCCAAGCCCTGTTTTTCCACTTGCAATTAAGGCTTGTTCAGGGTCAAGTCCCAAAATTTCTTTAATTTCTTCTTTAACTTTAGGAACATCTGCGCTTGGCAAATCCACTTTATTCAAAACAGGAATAAGGGTTAAATTGTTATCAACAGCTAAATAAACGTTGGCAAGAGTTTGGGCTTGAATGCCTTGGGAAGCATCAATAATTAAAAGAGCACCTTCGCAAGCTGCCAAAGAACGCGATACTTCATAACTAAAATCAACGTGTCCCGGTGTGTCAATCAAATGCATAATATAATTTTTGCCATCTTTGGACTTGTAGTTAATTTCTACAGCATTTAATTTAATAGTAATTCCGCGCTCGCGTTCTAAGTCCATGGAATCCAAAATTTGTTCTTTCATTATTCTTTTGTCAATTGTGCCTGTAAATTCTAAAATACGGTCGGCCAAAGTTGATTTACCGTGGTCAATGTGGGCGATAATGGAAAAATTACGTATGCGTTTTTGCCTTTCTTTTAATTGTTCTATGTTCATTTTTTGTTTATTTCCTTTATATTTTGGTTGATTGGTTTTAGTTTGATTTTGTGGGTTTTAATGTGGTTTGTGCTTGGTAGAATTAATTTTTATGATTTTTATTGGTTTTTGATTGTGAAATGATATTTTATAGTTATTATTTTTTTGGTTATTGGGTTTGGTAGTTTGTTAAGGTTGTTTTATTCTTTTTTAAGTTTTTTAAAATAACTATTATAAATCATTGTAAAGTTAAATTATTTAATATCTAATTCAAAATTTATTATAACAAAAAAATAGTTTCTAAGTACAAAATTAGTGTTTTTTTGTAATTTTAAAGTTATTAAAGTTATAAATTATGTTAAAATCCAATTAAATCACATTTTTATTTTGACAAAAAAATTATAAAATAAGAATAAATAAGTAGTATAGCAAGCAAAATTATAATAAATAATTAGCAAAAAAGACCAACTTAAAGTCGATCTTAATTTGTTTTTAATTTGAAAATATGGCAAGTTTTAAATATTTTGAAAAGTATTGGAACTAACTAAATAATTTATTGTTCAGTTTCTTTGGAATTTTTTGAAGGTGAATTGGGGATGAATTTATCTATAAATTCTTCGGTAAGCATTAAGGCATTTTGAGGACTTATAGGTTTGTTAAGTGTAGGATGGTATTTTTCCTTACCTGGTTTAAATAAATGATATTTTTTGTAAATGTTAGTCATTTTTGGGCTTCTCCAAAAAAAATAAATATTTTGGCTTTCATTTTTCATTTGTAAAATATCATCTAAAGTGTATTTGTTCCAATCACTAATATCAAACTTATCAAAAGGAGATTCAAAATAAATCCCTACTAAATCTAAAGGAGGAGTTTTGATTCCTGTCATAACGCTATATAAAAAAGCGCCTGCAAGATCTTGTCCATTAAATGAAGGGAAACAAGCTACCCAACCATCATATTGAGGTTGTATTTTGTAGATAATTTTATGCATTAAAGTAGGTTTTAGATTTTCCATATAAACATGGGTTTCAGAATTTTTAAGTGTGCCATCTTGCATAAATTCACTATCAGGCACTATAAAATGATAATGTTTTTTGTCATTTACTGTTTGAATATAAAGAGGTAGTGTTTCTTTTCCTTGTTGTAATTCTTGTGTTTTTGGTTTTGTCAAATTGGGAGTTTTGACGAAATTTTGTTGATTGGGTTTTTGGGTTTGGTTGTTAGTTAATTGTATTTTTTCTGATGATCTAAAGGTTGAATGTCTTTTTTGTAAACTTAATATTAATAACAATAATACTAATATTATTGATGAAATAACACATAAAAAAGGCACTAATTTATATTTTTGATTAAATAATTTAATATTCAAAATATTTGTTTCCTTAATAAAAAATAAAATAATAGGGTTAAATGAATACCAAATAATTATTTTATTGTAGTTTTTTTAACTGCTCAAGCTAAAGTTTTTTGAATGTTTCTGTAATTACAAAGATTTAAGGAGGATATCTATATTTTTTTAATTTGGCAAGTTTGTTTTTTGCTACTGTTATCAAATCAAAAAAATTATTATAAAAATGAGCCATTAATTATGCTTTCTAAAGAAAAAAGAATTTTTACTAAACTTGTTATTTTAAAAGTTTTTTAAAACGATCTAAAATTGGTGTTTTGTTTTGCTGAGATGTTAATTATTTTATTGTTGTTGTTTTTATTTTTTTGGTATAGAATTATTGTAAATTTTTCATAATTATTTAAGGTATGCTATCAAATAAAATAAAAAAAGACCTTTCAATTAGAAAAGTCTTTAAAAAATTATTTATTATTTGGGTATTTTTTCAATTCAATTAGGTAATAAGTTTTTTTATACATTTGTAATTGTTGATATATTTGATCTAATAATTTATTGTTGAATTTATGTTGTTTTTCATCGTTTAAATTGCAGAATTGTTTGGTAAGTTCTATTGCCTCGTCGATTATAATGGCATGAGAAATGTTTGTTTCTAACAATTCATAAGTAGCTAAGCGAATGATTGCTTTGTCTACTTTGTTAAGGCGATTTATTTTATAATCATATAAACTTTTTGTGATGATTTCATCAATAAATTTAAGTTTGGTGATGATTTTTTGAAAAAAAGTAAAAATGGGATTGGGATTTGTTTGTGACAAAGTCAAATTATTTTGGTAAAAATCATATTGATATAATAATTTCATCATTTCAATTCGTAATAACCGTGATTCTTTTTTATTTTGAGGATGTTTCATGGTAAATTATTTTAATGTTTGAGTAAGGTTATTTTTTACTTTTTCCCAGTCTAAGACACTAAAAAAAGCTTCAATATAATCAACTCTACGATTTTGATAACTTAAATAATAAGCATGTTCCCAAACATCTAGACCCAAAAGAGGAGTTCCTTGGTTTAGAACTACATCTTGATTAGGAGTAAAAGTAATTGCAAGTTTTTGTTGTGGAGTTAATACAAGCCAAGCCCAACCGCTTCCAAAAATGGTTTTAGCAGCATTAGCAAATTTGTCTTTGAAAGAATCTATAGAACCAAATTCGCAGTCAATCATTTCTTTTAATAATCCTTGAGGAGTATTGCCATTATTTACTTTTAGAATGTTCCAAAAAAAAGAATGATTAAAATGTCCGCCACCATTATTTCTAACTGTTTGTCTAATATCTTGTGGTACTAACGATAAATCAGTTAGCATTTGTTCCAAAGATAAATTTAGTTGAGGGTGTTTTTTGAGAGCATCATTAAGGTTATTAATGTATGTTTGATGGTGTTTGAGATGATGTAATTGCATAGTTTGAGTATCAAAAAAAGGTTCTAAAGCATCATATTGATAAGGAAGAGAAAGTAGAGTAAAGTTCATTTGTTTGCTCCTTTAATGGTTAATGAAAAGATTTTTTGGGGGGTAGTGTTGGAATGAGGGGTTAATTGTGATAAAATGGAATAAAAAAACACTGTTTGTAATTATAACAAACAATGTTTTGTTGTGTTTTTGTCTTTTGTGTTTTTTTATCTAATTTATTTTGTCGCGCATTTGGTAGTTTACAAATAGTTATTAAGATTTAACTTCTAAAGCCTTAAGTCCTGCTAAATTGAGTAATCCCCAAGGTTTGTTGAAATGGGGTTGGAAGAAAAAGTCAACAAAAGCAAGTTGTTCTACTGTCATTTGGTTTTGCATACAAACACTTAAAGTATTCATTTTTTCAGTTAAATCAACGCGAGAAACAATTTGTCCTCCCAAAATTTTACGAGTTTCTTTGTCAAAAACAAGCTTTAACATTACAGCATCATAATCAGGCATAAATTCAGGTCTATTAGCATCTTTGATTGTAACAGTACCATAGTTTTTACCTAAAGCTTTGGCTACATTTTCAGTAAGTCCTGTTGAAGAAATACTCAAATCAATAATTTTAATGCCACTTGTTCCTTGAGTTCCTAAATATTTTACGCAAGGTTTTTCAATGTTAAGTCCTACAAGTGTTCCCATTCTAATAGCATTAGTTGCTAAAGGCATGTATTTTACTTCTTGGGTAGGGTTGTAATAAACGTTAACACAATCACCACAAGCATAAACATCAGGGTCTGAAGTTTGCATATATTCGTTAACAACTAAAGCACCATTAAAGGATGTTTCGAGATGATGAGCAAATAATTGAGTGTTGGGTTTAAAGCTGATACACATAATTACCATTTCGGTCTCAAAGGTGTTTTTATCAGTTTTTACATGAGTCACTAAGCCGTCCTTAGTTTCGAATCCTGCTATTTTTTGTCCTAATGCTAGTGTAACTCCGTGGTCAGTTAAGGTTTTTTGAGCTACATCTGTAAATTCTTTGTCTAAATATTTAGACATAATTCTATCTTCTGCGTCTACTAAAACTACTTCTTTTTTTTGTACCGCAAATGCTTCAGCTAACTCAATTCCGATATAGCCAGCGCCTACTACTGTGATTTTATTAACGTTTTTGCTGTAATTAATAATACCTTTGGCATGATCAAAGTTTTTAGACATTAAAATATTTTTGCAATCAATTCCTTTAATAGGAGGAATAACAGGCCAAGAACCAGTTGCAATTACTAATTTATCGTAGTTGTCTTTAAACTGTTTGCCAGTTTCTAAACTTTGAACTAAAACTTCTTTTTTGTCAAAATCTAGTTTTAATACTTCATGTTTAAGTTTGGTACAAACATCCATATTTACCAGTTCATCAGGATTTGAATAAAAAAGTCCTAGACTGTCTTTGATAACTCCTCCAACATACAAGGCAATTCCACAAGAAAGAAAAGAGATATTATCGTTTCTTTCATATACAACAACATCAGCTTTGGGATTGTTTTTTTTAATTGTTTTTACTGCAGCAGTTCCTGCATGAGTACAACCAACAACGATAACTTTCATATTTTTGTTATTAACTCCTTTGGATTTTTTCTTTGTTTTTTTTATTTAATTTTATTTTTGCTATACACTTTTAATTATACCTAAAAAACACTTGACAAAATAAATAAAATTGTAGGATAATCAAAAAAATAAAACGAATTTGATTATGGCGTGCTTTGTGGCAACTTTTTTACAATAACAAGGGCTAAGGCGTAATTATCGGTGTGAGTGATAGAAATTAAAATGGGGTTGAAAAAAGTGGTGCATGTGTTGTTTTTCACATAAGGAGCGCCGTTTTTGTCGTTAAGAATAGACCAGTTGCAATAGTTTTGGCAAGTAGGGTCGATTTTTTGGGGTGTTTGAAAAGCTTTAAAAAGAGCTTCTTTAGAAGCCCACCTTCCTGCTAAAAAGGTAAGTTGGCTTTGGGGATTTTGAATGATTTGATAAATTTGGTGTTCTTCTGAGGATAAAATCCTTGCTGCTAAAATGTCTTTGCCTATTTTTTTAATTTTTTTAATTTCAACTAAATCTATGCCGATATTTTCCATATTTATTTTTTTTCCTTAGATGGTGCCAAAATTTGGGGAGTTTCAATTTCACAAGCTAGTCTTTTGATTTTTTGAAAATAATAATTTAGTCCTGATTTAGTGATTTGTTGCTTGTGTTTGTGGTAATATTTTTGAGTTAATTCTTGTAAACTTGCATCAGGGTTTTCTTTTCTTAATAACATAATTTGCAATAATTTAGGTTCAAGGTTGGGAAGTTGTTTTTGGGATTTTTCATTTTTGGGATTTTTCATTTTTAAGTTCGTGTTTTTGGGTTTGAGATTTGGGGTTTGAAAGTGTTTTTCAATCAAATTAATTTGTTGTAATTGTAAATTGGCAGAAGTAAGAATTTTTTTTTCATTTGAAATTTCAAAATTAATAGAGGATTTAATAATGTGGTTTAAGTCTTTTTGAATTATTGTTTTTTCGTATTGAAAAACTATTTCCAAAGCGCCGATTAACCTTAAAAAATCAATAATCATTTGAGATTCTTTCAAATAAACTAAAAAACCTTTTTTGTGATTAATTTGTTTGGCGTTAAGGCTGAAATGAAGCATCAAAGTTTTAATTAATTCAATTTTGTGGCGGTCTTTGTGAAAAAATTCTAGATGATAATTAGTTTTTTTGGGGTCGTTTGCAAAACCTATGCATAAAAAAATACCTCTTAAAAATGCTTTTTTGGCTTTTTGGCTTTTGAGCAAAGGTAAAAAATCGATTGGAGTTTGAGTAAAAAAATGATGTTTTTCTAAAATTAAGGGAATGTCTTTTTCAATTCCTACATGAATGCTTTTTAAATGTGGTAAATTATATTCTTTGCTAGTCATCAAAAAAGAGTTGGTATTAGGATAAAAAGTTTTGATTAAAATAAGGAAACGCCTAGCAATTTTGATACTTTTGGTTTGGAACCACAATAAAGTTTTTTGGTGGTTTTTTTCTAATTCACAGCCAAAATGTAATAAAGCTGTCAATTCAAAAAAATTTTCTATGGGTAAGAATTTTTGACAAGCAATTTCTTCTTTAATTTTAATGTTAAAAGACATTGGCACCTTCTTGGATTTTTTTATTTGTTTTGGGGGTTTGGGGTTCAGTGAGGAGTTTTAGGCAAAATAACGGTGATTTTTTATAATTTAATTTGGCTATTTTCTATAATTTGTTGTAATTCTTTTTCTTCGATAATAGGAATTTGGAGTTTTTGGGCTTTGGTTAGTTTAGAACCAGAATTGATGCCAACTATTAAATAATTGGTTTGTAAAGATAAACTGTTAGTTATAATTGCTCCCATTTGTTCTAAGATTTGTTGGATTTGAAGACGGGAATATTTTAGGAGAGTTCCTGTTAAAACAATTTTTTTGTTGGTAAAAATAGTTTGGGTAGTTGGATTTTGGGGGTTAGTGCTTTGAAAAGAAACTCCTAGTGTTTTGAGTTTGGAAACCTCTTCTAAATTACAAGAATTGGAAAAGTATTGTTGGATGCTTTGGGCAATTTTGATTCCTATTTCTCTTATTTGAGTAATTAATTCTGGTGTGGCTTGTTGGAGGTTTTCGATAGTTTGAAAATGTTTTGCCAAAACTTGAGATACTTTTTTGCCAATATGTTTGATCCCCAAAGCAAATAAAACATCTTCAAATCCTTTTTGCTTGCTTGCTTCGATAGCATCCAAAATGTTAGTAATTTTTTTAGCGCCAAAGCCTGGCATTTCTTGCAAAATATGCTTGTGTTTTTTTAATAAATAAAGGTCAGAAGGTTTGGCAATTAGGTTTTTATCAAAAAAAGCAATGATGGTCTGTTCTCCTAAAACGTTGATATCCATAGCATTTTTTGATACAAAATGAATGAGTTTTTGGATTTTTTGCTCGCGACAATTTGGATTGAGGCAAAAATAATCAACTTCACCTGGTTGTTTTTCTAAAATTGTTTGACAAGCAGGACATTTTTCAATCATTAAAGTAGGTTTTTGCAAATCAGTTCTTTTACTTTTGATAACTTCTAAAATTTCAGGAATAACCGAGCCTGCTTTATGAACTATGACATGGTCTTTTATTCTGATATCTTTTTTGCAAATGTAGTCATAATTATGTAAAACCACTTTTGAGACCAAACTTCCATATACCATAACAGGCATAATTTTGCAAACTGGAGTTATAACACCAGTGCGTCCCACTTGAAAAATGATGTTTTGCACTATGCTTTGGCTTGTAATAGTTGCAAATTTGTAAGCAGTTGCCCATCTGGGAGCTTTGGCAGTGGAACCAATTAAAGAATGAAAGGCAAGCTCGTTAATTTTAATGACAATTCCATCAGTATCGTAGGTAAGTTGTTCCTTAATGGTTTTGTATTTTTCAATTACACTAAGCAAATTTTCAAAATTAGAGACGCAATAATAATGGGGATTTGTGGTAAATCCTAAAGCAGTTAAAAAATCCAAAGTCTCTTTTTGGGTAGGTTTAGTCAAATAAGGAGCTGAAATGCCATAGACAAAAATAGACAAATTTCTTTGAGCCACAATTGCTGAATTAAGTTGTCTTAAAGTTCCTGAAGCAGCATTTCTGGGATTGGAAAAAAGGGGTTTGTTTTCTTGTTTTCTTTGGGCGTTGAGTTTTTCAAAAGCGGGATGGGATAAATAAATTTCTCCCCTAACTTCTAAATCGAGATCTTCTTTTAATCTTAAAGGAATGGTTTTAATGGTCTGGGCATTTTTGGTAATGTCTTCTCCCCAAATGCCATTTCCTCTTGTTAAAGCTTGCACTAAAATGCCTTTTTGATATTTTAAACTTATCGCTACGCCGTCAATTTTTAATTCAGTTAACAAAGAAAAAGTAGGAATTTTTTTGACAATACGGTCATAAAAAGCTTTGAGTTCTTCAAGATTAAAAACATTTCCCAAAGACATCATTGGAGTTTTGTGCTTAATGGTACTAAATTTTTTTTCTACAAAACCACCAATTTTTAAAGTGGGGCTATAAGGAAGTTTGAACTGGGGATAGCGGGTTTCTAAATTGATTAGTTCTTTGAGTAAAGAATCGTATTGTTGGTCGCTTAGATCGGGATTGCTTAGATTATAGTATTGGTAATTGGCTTTGGTGAGTTGTTTTACCAAGGATTTAATTTTTTGTTTAATTAGATCAAAATTTTGCATTGCTTTGCACCTTTTTTATAAATAAAAATGTTTTTGGGGTTGAGAGTTTTTGATTTAGGATTTTTGAGTTTAGGTTTGATTTTTTTAGGTTTTGGTTTTGGTGTTTGTTTTTTTAAAATATTTTGTGTTGATGCTGCTTATTTTTCTTTTTTGAAATTAAATTTATTTTCTGTTCCATTAATAAGGCGCAAAATATTAGAATAATGTTTAGCTATAATAATTAAGGTAGCAAAATTGATCGAAAAGTAAAATAATTCTGTTTTTGGAATCTGGTTTTTAATTGGTCCCAAATTTCCAAAATTGCCACAATACAAATAATTTAGCCATAAAAAAACATTAACTAAAGTGCTTGCAATAATTGAAGCTAACGAAGCATAACCAAAAAGTCTTAAAAAAATAGCAAAAAAAATGATACCAGAAATACCAATCAAAGGATTAAAAGCAGTGATAATACCTACCGAAGTTGTAATTGCCTTGCCGCCTTTGAATTTATTGAATAAAGAAAACATGTGTCCTAAAATAGGAGATATTGCCAAAAGGGAGATTTTTATTGTGGGGTTTGGTTGTAAAAAAGTTTTTGTGGATGGTTCTGTTAGCCAAAATTTTGAGAAATGCAAACAAATTGTAAGAGGCACAAATCCTTTGCAAAAATCTAACAAAAATACTAATATTCCCCATTTTTTCCCCAAAACTCTCAAAGCATTAGTTGCTCCAATATTTCCAGAACCTGTGTTGCGTAAATCTTTTTGTTGCACCAATTTGCCAATAACTAAGCCTGTAGGAATTGACCCCAAAATATAAAAAAACAAGAATAAGAATAAAAACGATAAGTTTTCCATTTTGCACCTTCATTTCATTTATTGTTTCAAAACTTTATCATTTATTTAATGAATTGTTAAGTTGTGATTATTGTTGTAATTATTAGTTGTGTTTGTTGTTAATTTAGTTTTTTTGTTTCATAAAAAATTTAATAATTATGCGTTTATAAAATTAAATAATTTACTATATAATTTTACCACAAACCTTACTTTTCTTTTAATATAATGAGGTTTTTGATTGTCAAAATTAAATAAAATTGTCAGATAAACAAAAAAACCCCAAACTGCATAAACAGTTTGAGACTAAAATTATTCATTCTTTGCTGGGGGCAAATTATTGGAGCGTTTCAGTTAAGTTGATTTAAATGTTATATTAAAATATTAAGTTGTCTAAATAAATGAAACAGTTAGTATTTTAATAATAAAAAATGTTATAATATATTTGGATAATTTGGATTATAGGAGTTTTTTGAAAACAAAATAAGAAACACAAATGCAAACTTTGAAAAAATAATTTTTTGCTGTTTAAATTGTTGTCTTTCCAAAATTACAAATACTAACTTAAAAAATTTTAAAACGATGCAATATTAAAATTATTTTAACTAAATATAATAATCAAGTTGAAATTAACAAAATCTTAGGAGCTTTTTATGGATTTTTTAAAAATTAAAAGTGTGCGCCAATTTTGCGCCAATCATGAAATACCAAATGATATTTTAGAAGCAATTTTGGCTACAGTTTTCCAAGCGCCCTCTGCTTTTAATTTGCAACCATGGCGTTTTTTTGTTTTTAAAGGCGAAAAGAGCAAACAAAAAATAGCTCCTTTTTTATATGGCAACAAAACTCAATTAGAAACTTGTTCTGCTATGATTTTGTTGTGTTGCGATGCTCAAAAAAGTGCCTTAGCTGAAAAAATTTATCAACAAGAAGTTTTACAAAAACAAATATCTGATGCAACCAAATTACAAGTAATTACAAAAATTGATGATTATTACAAACAAATTTCCCAAGTAAAACTGCAAAATGAGTTATTTTTAGAAGGTGGCATCGGAGCGTTGCAATTGATGTTAGCTGCTAAAAAATATGATTATGATGTTTGCCCTATGGGAGGTTTTAACGCAAAAAAAATCAATGAAGGGTTAAATATTGATGTTCGATATTTGCCTGTATTATTAGTTGCTATTGGGAAATCAAAAGAAAAACCCAAAAATAAAGCTTTTCGAATGGATTGTAAAGATTTTACTTTTTGGATGTAGTTGAAGTTGTAAAAAATAACTGCGTTCAAATACTAAAAAAATAAAATATTTCCAAAAATAACATTATGACTGACTTAAAAAGTTGGTCTTTTTTATTAAAAAGGCATTTTTTTAATCAATAATTTAATCGTTAATTTCCATGACTTGAGGCAATTTTGCTAAATTAACTTGTTTATATAAAACAGATAAACATTGCAATTCTTTTTGCTGTGATAACAAAGTATTTAGAACAACTTTATTAAGATAAAAAACAGCATGAGCCAAAGCATTTTTAATATTTCTTTCATATTTCAAATAAAAACCCAGAAAAAGACTAGCAAATAAATCTCCTGTACCTGAAATATCAATGTTTTTTTCTTTGTTGTGAGCCTGCACCAAATATTTTTTTGTAGCATTTGATGCAAACACTTGAAAATATTTTTCATCTTGAAAATTAATACCTGTAATAATTACAATTTTAACTCCTAAATTATGGAAATGATTTGCTACTTTAATAGCATCCGAGACATTATTTATTTTAATACCAGACAAAAATTCAGCTTCAAATTGATTAGGAGTAATAATATCTGCTTGCAAATTATTTTTAAAAAAAGAAGTTATTTCAGGCTTAACAAAACATCTGTTATTGCCCATTACAGGATCACATAAATATAAAATATCAGGGTTCGTTCGTTTAAATCTTGCAACAATTTCCAAAACAGCTTCGCAAATATCTAAAGATCCCATATATCCTGTTAAAATAGCTTGACACTGTTTTTCTACTCCAAGAGCAAAAAGACCTTCTACCAAATCAACTATATTTTGTTTGTTAAAAATTTGTCCTTGCCACTTTTGATAACCTGTATGATTGGAAAATTGAACTGTATTGATAGGCCAAACATCGAAATTCATATTTTGCAAAGGATAAACTGCTGCTTTATTTCCAACATAGCCATATACTACATGAGATTGGATAGAAAGAATACTTTTGGGTTTGGTGGGTATATTCATTTTGGAACACCTCATCTCCTTTATTTGGTTGTTTTTAAAGTCTTTTAGTTTTGATTTTTTCATTTTACTATTTTATAATCTAAAACTATACTTCTATTCTAAATCAAAAATAAACTTATTTTACAATTTATTTATGAATTATTATTTTAGTTTGGAAAAAATCAGTTTATTATCAAAAATACTTCAATTTTTTTTAATCATTTCAAAAAAAGAATGGTAATTTTGATATAATAAAGTTAATGAAAACAAACGAAAAATAAATAAAAAAATAAGCAAAATAAAAATAAGCAAAATAAAAAAACGCCAAAACCAAACCAGAAAATAAAACCACCCTTAAATTGGGTAAAAAATCAAAAAAACAATTCAATAAACGGAAGCAATTTAAAATGTCAATTCTTTTAGAAAAAATAAAAACTTTACCGCCCAATCCTGGTTGTTATCTTTTCCAAAACAAAAATGATACCATCATTTATGTTGGCAAAGCCAAAAATTTAAAAAAACGCGTCCAAAGTTATTTTACCAAAAGCAACAACTTAAAAACAACGATGCTAATTGAAGAAACCCAAGATTTTTTCTACATTATTACTAACAACGAACAAGAAGCCTTAATTTTGGAAGCTAACTTAATCAAAAAACACACTCCTAAATATAATTTCAAACTTTTGGATGACAAAACTTACCCTTATATTGAAATTACTAAAGAAAAGCACCCACAATTAAAAATTTCGCGATTCAAACAAATTCCTCCAGGAAAAATAATTTTTGGTCCTTATCCCAATCTTAAAAACACCAAAGAAACCTTAAAATTGTTGCATCTTTTGTATCCTTTAAGAAGATGTCCGTTAGCATCAAAAAAACCGTGTCTTCATTTTCACATCAATCAATGCCTCGGTGCTTGCGCAGGAAAAACAATTAATTATAAACCCAACATTGAGGCAATTACTAAATTTTTAAAAGGAAATATCAAAGATATTTTAAAAAAATTACACCATTTAATGCAAACAGCTAGCGAAAAAATGTTTTATGAAAAAGCCCAAGAATATCGAGATATTATCTATTCAATCAAACAGACTACCAAAAAACAACTTATCAGCAATCAAAAACTCAAAAATTGCGATATTTTTGCCTATGCATTTAATCAAGACCAAATATCAATTCAAATTTTAAAAATGCGCTAAGGAAATATCGTTGATTCTTATCATAGCGTTTTTTCATATGTGGGCTTTGTGTGGGAAAACATTTTAACTTATCTTAATTGTTATTATCAAAAAAACCTTAAACCAGACATAATTATTACAGGCAAAAGCCAAGATGAAACTATTTTGCAACAAATGATAGCTAACCAAACTTTATTGGAACAAATCTTGCAAACCAAAGTAAATATTGCTCATAAAGGAGACAAAAAGAAACTTTATTTGCTAGCCTTAAAAAACTCCCAAAATGATTTAACTAACAATAATTTAATCTATCAATCCAAAGACCAAAAAATCCAAGAATCCTTAGACAAATTGGCAATTATTTTTAATAAAAATATTAAAAGAATTGATGTTTTTGATAATTCTCAACTATTTGGACAAGCCTTTGTGGCAGCAAGAATTGTATTTAATCATTTTGAATTTGACAAAAAACTTTATCGAACTTTTCACATTAAAGGAAAATTTCCTAACGAATATCAAGATTTTGAAGAAACACTTACACGTTGTTATAACAAATACAAGGAAGTTAAAAATGATTCACCAGATTTAATTTTGGTTGATGGCAGTTTAGGACAGTTAAGACAAAGCCAAAAAACTTTAAAGAAACTAGGCTATGAAATTCCTTTAGGAGCATTGCAAAAAAATAACAAACATCAATTAACTCATCTTGTAACTTTGCAAGAAAAATTAATGTTGGAACAAAACCCTAATTTATTTTATTTTTTAAAAAGTTTAAGCGAAGAAGTCCATCGTTTCACTGTTGCTTTTCACCGCAAAATCAAAAACAAACTAGATTATAAAACTACTTTATCAAATATAAAAGGAGTTGGCGCTGTTAGAAAAAAAGCCATCTTAAATCATTTTGAAAATTTAGAAGCCATCAAAAAATCCACTTTGCAAGATTTTCAAAAAATAGGAATTAATCAAAAGTTGTTTTTGTTAATTAAAAAGAGTTTATAAAAGTGGGTAAATAGACATTTATTAAAAATATTTATAAAAACATGGACAAAAATTTTGGAACACAGAAAAACAACCATCTAAATATTTTGAAATTAAAAACCAAAAAATCACCAAAATAAAAAAACAAACGCAAGGAGCAACAAATGAGTTTAACAAATTTATTTAAATTGCAAAGTTCTTTAAAACCAAGTGGCGACCAACCCCAAGCAATTCAAAAATTGGTTAATAATTTTAAACAAGGTTTACAAGAACAAATTCTTTTGGGAGCTACTGGCACTGGAAAAACTTTTACCATTGCAAATATTATTCAACATTTACAACAAAAAACTTTGGTTATTGCTCACAACAAAACATTAGCAGGACAACTCTACAACGAATTAAAAGCCATGTTCCCCAACAATCGCGTAGAATATTTTATTTCTTATTATGATTACTACCAACCAGAAGCATATGTAGCATCAAGCGACACTTACATTGAAAAAGACTCCAAAATCAACGATGAAATTGATCAGTTGCGTCATAGTGCCGCAGGTTCATTACTTAACCGCGATGATGTAATTGTAGTTGCTTCGGTTTCGTGCATTTATGGAGTAGGCGACCTTAAAGATTATCAAAAATTAACACTACATTTACAAATTGGAGATAAGTACGAAAGGCAAGCATTAATCAACAAATTAATAGAATTAAAATATCAAAGAAATGAAATTAATTTTCAAAGAGGAACTTTTCGAGTAAGAGGTGACATTATAGAAATTATTGCCTCATCTAGCAAAGAAATTGGTATCCGCATTATTTTTTTTGGCAATGAAATTGAAAATATTCAAAATTTTGATGTTTTAAATGGCAAAGCAATTACGAATCTTAAATTAATTACTCTTTTTCCTGCTAGTCTATATGCTACAAATACCCAAAAATTACAAGAAAGTATCAAAAGAATTCGCCAAGAATTAAAGGAACAAATTAATCATTTTGAAAAAACTAACCAACTTTTAGCAGCCCAAAAAATTAAAATGCGCACTTTACATGATTTAGAAATGTTAGAACAAATAGGCAATTGCAATGGTTTTGAAAATTATTCAAGACATTTAGCACTCAAAGAAAAAGGCGAGGCACCATCAACTTTAATTGATTTTTTTGGAAATGAATTTTTAACCATTATTGACGAATCTCATGTAACTATTCCCCAAATTAAAGGAATGTATTTTGGTGATTTTTCTCGTAAAACCAACTTAGTAAATTTCGGTTTCAGACTACCAAGTGCCCTTGATAACAGACCTTTAAAATTCCATGAATTCCAAGCCAAAATGAATAAAGTTATCTATCTTTCGGCTACTCCTGGCAACTATGAATTAACTAAAAAAATCCCCACTGTAGAACAAATTATAAGACCTACTTTTGTCCTTGATCCAGAAATTGAAATAAGACCAACCCACAACCAAATGGATGACCTTTACTTTGAAATTAAACACCAAACTAAAAATAATCAAAGAATTTTGATAACTACTTTAACTATTAATATGAGTGAGGACCTAACTGCTTATTTAAAAAATTTAGGCATCAAAGTAGCTTATTTACACAGTGAAATTAAATCTTTACAAAGACTTGAAATTTTAAAAGATCTAAGGTTGGGAAAATACGATTGTTTGGTGGGAGTTAATCTTTTGAGGGAAGGACTTGACTTACCTGAAGTAGCTTTAGTAGCTATTTTGGATGCTGACAAACAAGGTTTTTTAAGAAACGAAAGAAGCCTTATCCAAACTATTGGAAGAGCAGCTAGAAACATTACAGGCAAAGCTATTATGTATGCTGATTTTATTTCTCCTGCTATGCAAATTGCTATTGAAGAAACTTATCGTAGAAGAAAAATCCAACAACAATACAACGAAACAATGAAAGTAACACCAACTGCTCTTAAAAAAACTATTTTAGAAACAATTTCAATCAAACAAAAAGAAAGTGCCCAAAATGAAAATGAAAATGGTAAAGTTAAGAGACAAAAAAAGTTGCAAACACATACAAATATTACAGCTAAAAATAAAGAAATTAAACGTTTACAAAAAATGATGAAAGAAGCTGCCAAAACCCTTGATTTTGAAAAAGCAGCTACATTAAGAGATTTGATTTTGGAGTTAGAGAAAAAAGGCAAAAAAGATAACAATTAAAATAAAAAAAAGAGCTCCCAAAAGAGCTCTTTATCTTTTTACTTTTTATTTAGTTGATTTAGTAGATTGTTCTTTTGTATTTTGATCTTTTTCATTTTGTTCTTTTTCATTTTCAACAGCTTGTTTTTCTTTTTCTGGCTTACCTTTTCCTTTTGTTTCTGTTTGAGCTTCTTCATCTAAAGCATAAACTTCACTTTGGTTTAGGGTATTTTTTTTCATCAAGGGATTTTTGTAGGCGATTACTGAGTTTTTTCAAAATATTGTTTCTTTTAAAAAAAATCTTTTTCTTATTACCTATATTATAACATTAATAATTTCAATAATTTCAATAATTTAAAGTTTTTTTAAGTTTTTATAATTTATAAATAATTTTATTTATTTTTTTACAACAACAAAAGCCGTCCAATATTAGGACAGCAAAATTAATTAAAAATATTTAATTTAAACTAATTTAATCAAATTAAATTAAGAAAAAAGTTGTAAACTTTGAATATAATTATTTTCAAGATATCTATACCAATATTGACATTCAACTTTATTTAATATTTTAATATCTTTTTTTTCATAATCTTTTTTAAGTTTTAATTTAAGTTTTTGTAATTTAAAATATTTTTTAAAATTCTTATTAAGAAAATAATTTTTTGATTGAATACTAGATAAATTTAAACTAAAATAATTAGAATTTTGAAATTGATTTGAATTCATATAAGATTTAAACAACAAAGTTAAATTATGTGGAATTTTAATATTTCTTTCATTAACTCTTTGTTTAATATTCCATTCAAATATATTAGAAAAGTTAAAATTAACAATTGGAAATGAACTTAATTCTATTTCTTTAATTATATCATAAGGAAATAATGCCAAAAAAGATTTTTGAGGACAAGAAAAACATGTACGAGAAAATCCAAACAAATGACGACTATAAAAATCAATTCCTTTATTAGAATTTGATTCAATTTGTTTATCATTTTTAGAAACATATTTACTAACATATGAAACAATTTTATTAACATAATCTTTTTTATCAAAAGTACCTTTATAAAAAACTTTACATTTACTAATTTCAATTTTTTCAAATAAAAGATTTTTTTTTGATGGTCTAAAAATTTGAACGTTTTGACTAATTGGATTTAAATGTTTATAATGTTTTATATTATTTTTATTCATAACAGATGCATAAGCATTAGCCCAAAGCAAAGTAATTTTTGGCACTTTAACATTCTTTTTCTCGTAATAATTTTGAGGTATTTTAATATTACCTTTTTCATCTATTTTATGCATTAAATAATCATCATAAAAAATACTCTTATTCCCTTTAATAGGTCGGTTTTTCAAACACAAAGCATAATCTTTATCAGTACACAAATAACGAGAATATGCACCAAAAGAATTTAAAACATCAATATTAAAAATAATATGATAATGAATAACTCCTAATTTAGTAGTTTCCAAAGACCAAAAATAACGAAAATCTTGCATTTTAGAATAAACCAAATCTTTTTGAGAGAATTGTTGAAATAAATTTGATAAATAACTTTTTCTCACTAAACGAATAAAACGTTTCCTTACTTGCCCCATAATATCAGGTTCATGAGTATATTTTATAGTTTTACCTTGTAAATCATCATAAGGAGCTGTCAAAGTAATAAAAGATATTTTTTTAGAATCTTTGAAATTATATAAAAGTTTATCCTTAGCATTTTGTGAAGAATCTCGATAATGCCTTAAAATTTTTGATTTTGGTTTAATTTCTTGCAATTTATTTTCTTTTAATTGCTTTTTTAAAGAATAATCAAATTTCAAATCATCATCACTTAATGACAAATACCTTTCTTCTTTTTTTTCTTTTAAATGTTTTTTATAATATTTAATTCGTTCCAAAGGTTCAAACATAAAATAATTAAACCCTTTTAAACGAGTCTCATAACCATTATCTTTTTTTTTTACTTTATAAATATTTTTAGAAATTTCCTTAAATAAAACACATAATTTTAAATAACATTTCTTATAATAAGATTCAGTAATTTGATTAAATTTATGTTGTTTTTCTAATTGGTTAACTTTTTCATTATAAATTTTAATAGTAGTAGATAATTCATCATAATTTTCTATATCTTTTGAATTAGGTAAACAAATTTTTAAATAATCTAAATCAAAAATTTTATCATTTAATCCTTTTATAAAATCATCAGAAATTAATTCTTTTTTTATTAAGGAATAAAAATAATTATAACAAAAGTATATATAATATATGAAGATTTAATTTGTTTCATTTTTTTACTCCTTTTTAAATTCGATTATGATCTCAAAATATTCACTCTATAATAATTTATAGTTTTGAAAATAAATCAATCAAATAATTATCCAGTTTACAACACAAATATAATCTCCCATAATTTTTTTATACATTATCGCAATTGATTATTCTTATTATAACATATCACCTAAAACCAACAACACCAATAAACAATCTTTAAATAATAAAATAATAACTTACAAATAAGGAAAAGACCAACTATTTTTATAGTTGATCTTTATATTTAATATTAATATTATATCTTATTTTTGAAATTGACTTTGATATAGTTTATAATAAAATCCTTTATAATTTAATAATTCTTGATGTGTTCCTTGTTCAATAATAGCCCCTCTATGAAGCACTAATATCTTATCAGCATTAACAATAGTAGACAATCTATGAGCAATAACAAAAGCAGTTTTATTTTGAATTAACTTTTGAATGGCTTGTTGTAACAAAATTTCAATTCTAGTATCTACATTAGAAGTAGCCTCATCCAAAATTAATATTTTAGGATTACTTAAAATAGTCCTTGCAATAGTAATTAATTGTTTTTCTCCTTGTGATAAGTTATCTGCTTCTTCATTAATTTGCATCTGATAACCATTAGGCTTAGTATTAATAAAATAATTAACTTGAGCTTGCTTGGCTGCTTGTATTACTTCTTCATCAGTTGCATCTTGTTTACCATATTTAATATTTTGCCAAATAGTATCTTTAAAAAACCAAGTATCTTGTAATACCATTCCAAAAATAGTTCTTAAATGATCTTTCTTTAACTCGCGAATATCAACTCCATCAACTTTAATAGACCCTGCATTAATATCATAAAAACGCATTAAAAGATTAATTAAAGTAGATTTACCTGAACCTGTAGGACCTACAATAGCTATGGTTTGTCCTGGCTTGGCAACAAAATTAATATTCCTTAATAACATATCTCTTTTATTATAACCAAAAGAAACATTTTCAAAAACAACTTCTCCTTGAGGATTGGCAATAACTTGAGGTTTGAGCACTTCAGGAGCTTCTTCAATTTCATTTAAAAAAGCAAATACTCTTCTAGAAGCAGCATTAGCAGATTGTAATAAAACTGACATATGACCTATTTCAATAATGGGATTCCCTAAACGCCACACAAATTGTAAAAAACATCTAAAAAGTCCTATTCCAATAACTCCTACTCCTAATTTAGTTAAAAAAAGAGGTATATTATGTCCTTCAATCAAAAAAAATCCCATCATACTAACTGCAATTAAAGTAAAATGAGTAAATAAACATACAATTGGCGAAGTTAATCCAGACAAAAAATTAGATTTAAAAACTAACTTTTCTAAATACTTACTTTGATAACTAAACTCTTCAATAACTGTATTTTGTTGATTATATAAAATAATTTCTTTATATCCAGTATATTTTTCTTGTAAAAAACCATGATGATTCCCTGATGCATCAAACCTTTGAATAAAGATTTTCTGTGATTTAGTAAACACTTTATAAATAGCATAAAAGGAAAAAGGAATCATCATAAAGACAATAATACCTAAAAAAAGATGTAAAACAAACATAAAACAAACAATCATTACAATCATTAAAAAAGCAGCTAACATAATAGAAAAAGATTGTTGCAAGGCATTAGAAATAACTTCAATATCATTTGTCATCCGACTCATAATATTTCCTAAAGTATTAGAATCAAAGTATTTAATAGGTAAACGATGAATTTTTTTTTGCACATCTTGACGCAAATCTCTCATCCCTTGATGAATAGATGAAATTAACATTTTATTAAAAAAGACACGACACATAACAACAACAAAATATAAAAATAAATTAATACATAAAATAAAGATAATATAAGACATAATATCATTGCCAAAAAAAGGAACAGCAAAGGAATTTTTATCTTTATAATAATTTTGAATTTTATCAGTAATAAATCTACCTTCAAAATAAAACAAAAAAACATTAAAAAGGCAAGCTACAAAAATTAAGAAAATCCCTAAATTAATTTGTTTTTTAAAAGGTTTTAAATATCTCAAAATTCTTTTCATACAACAACCTCTAAATTTTGGGATTTGGCAATTTCTTGATAAAGAAGACAATTTTTCATTAATTCTTGATGAGTTCCTATAGCTTTCATTTTTCCTTCTTCTAAAACAATAATTTTATCAGCATTAATAACAGAAGTAAGTCTTTGAGCAACAATTAACACTAAGGCTTGATCTTTCATTTCAAAAAAAGCTTTTCTAATTTCATATTCAGTTTTATAATCAAGAGCTGAAAAAGAATCATCAAAAATATAGATATCAGGTTTTTTAAGAAATCCTCTTGCCATAGAAAGCCTTTGTTTTTGTCCCCCTGAAAAATTAGTACCTAATTCACTTACTATTTCATTAAATTTATGATTTTTATTTTGTACAATTTGATAAGCTTGAGCAAGTTGCAATGCTTCTGTCATTTGATTTTCTTGAGGATTTTGTTTGCCAAAAGCTAAATTACTTCTAATAGTTCCTTTAAATAAAACATTTTTTTGAGAAATAAAACTAATTTTATTACGCAAATAATTAAGATCATATTCTTTAATATCAATATCATTAATTTTAATAGCACCTTCGCACACATCATAAAGGCGAGGAATAAGCCCTATTAGGGTTGATTTTCCTGAACCAGTAGCACCTACAAAAGCTACAATTTGTCCTTGTTTCATACTAAAATTAATCTTTTCTAACATGGGTTGTGTAGCATCAGGATAAGTAAAAGTGACATTTTCAAAAGACAAAGTTTGAAAAGGCATTTGCGGTTTTAAAGGTTTACAAACATTTTTAATTTTAGGGGTAATATTTAAAACATTTTCAATTCTTCTAACAGATACCAAAGTTTTAGGAAACATCATAAAGAGTAATAAAAAATCTAAAATAGCAAATAAAACATGAAATTGATAATCAATACATGAAAGAAGTTTTCCCGTAGTAAAATCAGGATGACTTTGAGTTAAATAATATACTCCTACTCCAACATTAATCAAAATAGAACAATTTAAAAACAAATAAAAGATAGGATCAATAGAAACCATAAAATTAAATAATTTAATAGAAAAAAAACTATATTTACGATTTACTTTAGAAAAACGAGAAGTTTCATATTGACTTTGGCGAAAAGCACGAATAGATTTAATCCCAATTAAATTTTCGCGAGTAATAACATTTAATTCATCTAATTTTTTTTGTTGTTGCTGTGATAAAATATAAGATTTTTTAAGAATAATAAATAAGGTTAAAACTAAAAAAGGAGCAACAAAAAGGATTCCTAAAAGCAAAAAAGAAGCTACATAAAAAATAGCAACAACACTAACTACAAGCATAATGGGAGACACAACAGCAGTACGGTAAAAAACAGAAATGAAATTCATTACTTGAAAAACATCCAAAGTAGTATAGTTAAGGATAGAAGAAATCCCTAATTGTTTCATCTCAGTGGGCGAAAAAGTTTGTACTTTTTTAAAAATATCGACGCTTAAATCTTGAAAAAGCAAGGATGATACTTTGGAAGCACAATAATTAAGAATTAGATTTCCTATAAAACCACAACAAGCACATAAAGCTAAAAGCCCTAAAAGTGCGAAAGGATCAATTTGATTTTTATTATAATCAATAATAAATTTACCAATTATAAAAGGAATTCCCAATTCACCACAACAAACAAACAAAACAGCAATTAAATTTAATAACAGCAACATTTTGTATTTGAATAAATATTTCCAAATAATTTTCATTAGTCTAAACTCACAATTCCTTTGTTTATATGGTTAATTTTTTTGTTGCAATTTCTTTCAATTAATAATGGTAAAAAATAAGGATAAAAAGGGTGAAAATATAATTAAAATAATAAAACGTAATAAAAAAAGACTATTAAAAATAGTCCCTTATAATTGCTTTAATAACAACTAAATAATATTTATTGTTAATACTAACTTGCAATTACTTATTTGATTTCAAAATATCTTTAATTTCTTCTAATAAAGCAATTTCTTTATCAAGACTTTGTTGTAAAAGTAACATATTCTTATCGACTTTATCCTTTTGCAAAGGATTTTTCCATGATATTAAAGTTAAAATAGTATAAATAATAAAAGAAAGCAACAAAAACTCTAAAATAGTTTGCAAAAAATTACCATAACCAAGATAAGTATTGGCTTTAATTTCCAATTTCAAATCTTTTAAAGCCCCAGTATAATTAAACAACAAAGAAAAAAGAGGCATAATAATATCTGCTACCAAAGAACTTACAATTTTGGCAAAAAGTTGTCCTATTACAACTGCAACAGCTAAATTAATGACATTACCACGAGCAATAAAAGCTTTAAAACCTTTAGCAAATTGCAAAGATTTAGAGGTAAAATTATAATTTTCTATCATTTCAAAACTCCTTTTTAATAAAAAATTAAAGATAAATTTTGTAATTATTTTAGTTATTGTATCAAAATAAAGAAATAACAAAAGTCACAAAAGGATTCAAAACTCTTTAAAATTTTAGATTTTAATATTTTTATAAAACAATTTTAATAAATAACAAATATGAAAAAATAATTTGAAAAATCAAAAATGGGATGTTTTTTTAAATGGGTTGAAATTCAATTATTGCAAAACTCAAAAAGAAAAACGCAAAACAATACTTTAAAGTCAAAAGACCAACCAATAAAAAACCAACTTTTAACACTTTAAATAAAAGGGATTTTTACATTTGTATTATAACATTTTTTAATTATAAAAATAGCAAAATATCTAAAAAATATTTAATTATAAGTGTTTGGGGATCAGTGAGGTTTTTTCTTTTTTTCTTTATATTATAAACAAAATTAACTAACATATTAAAAAAATATTAAAAGTTCTATAATCTATTAATAAACTAGATATTAAAAAAGGAAAGAAACACACAATATTAAATATTTTATATAATTAACCTAATTCTTTATTTATACCATAATAAAATAAAAAAAGAGCAAACAAATAAGAAATGCTGCCAACTAATCTAGACCATTCAAAAATTTGAATTTCAATTAATCTTTTTTCCTTTTGTTCTTGTTTTTGGGTTTCTTTCAAACATTTCTTTAAACTATTAATTGATTGTAAAACATAAGTTTGTTTTTTAATAATTATTGTAAGATATAAAAACCTCAAACTAAGTAAATAGTTTGAGGTTATAATTATGAATTATGTTTTATTTGTAGTTAATGAATTTATTTTTTACCCTTAAATAAACGAAAAATAATTATAATAATATTAAATACC
>NZ_JAGVSK010000003.1:0-71274 GCF_018283495.1 'Santalum album' aster yellows phytoplasma | reverse complement strand
TATAATGTCACCTCTTACTCGAAAAGTTCCTCTTTGAAAATTAATTTCATTTCTTTGATTGAATTGATAAATCATTTTTTCCATATACTAAAGTCTTCGCTTGTTTAGCTAAATTAAAAAAAAGGTTAAAAAAGAGAGTTGAAAAAACTAATAAAAAATAAAATTTAGATAATTTTAAATTATTAAATGGTTTAGATTGTTTGCTTGAATTATTCATTTGCAATGTTTTTCTCCTATCATATTATTTTTTTTGCTAATGATTATCTTTGTTTTGTTATTAAATATTATTATTATTAATGTTGTTAAAATTATTATAAAAAATAACTTGGGTTAAAAACATAATTAAAAAAACTTCTTTTTTAAAAAAATAAAAAATGGGTGATTATTAGAAAGCAAAATCTCGATGTATCCCAAACACTTATAATTAAATATTTGATAATTTTAAAAACTTTACAAAATAAATAAAAAAATATACAAATATACAAATACGCAAAAAACTTAAAAAATAAAGAAATAAAAAAAGAATAAAAAACGAAATAAGAAATAAAATAAATATTACTCAAATGGAAAAATCTACACTATTATTTTTTTATGATAAATGACCCCCTTATTTTAAAAATTTTTTAAAAGCAATTTAAAAATAAAAAACTGCTATCAATATCATTTTATCACAAAAAAAAAAAAAAACAAGTTTTTTGCTCACTAATCTGTAGATCATGAGTGTTTTCCTTGCAATTTTGTATATAAAAAAAAGAGGCTTTTTTTGAGCCTCTCAATAATTTTATTTAATTTATAGCAGTTCTAATTTTGGATAAATTTATATTTTTTTGACTAAAATAACATTTATAAATGGCAAAAATTATGTTTTTTTAATCTATAATTTATAATTTAGTTTTGGTGGAAAATAGAGGGAAAAAATTTAAATGATTTGATTTTGGAGTTAGAGAAAAAAGGCAAAAAAAATTAATATGAGTCTACATAACTGATAAATGATATAATATTACTGGAAAAAACATTTATAATATTTTAATAATATTTTAATAATATTTTAATAATATTTTAATAATATTTTAAAAGGGGATTTTATTATGATTTTGATTCAAATTAATCGCATCTGCGACCTTAAACCTTATTTTTATTACGCCCTAGAACAATACGCCCTTAATCATTTATTAAAGCAAAACCCTGAAAAAAGCTTCTTTTTTATTTGGAAAATCAAAGGAGTTGTAGTTGGGAAAAATCAAATAATTGAAAACGAAGTTAATTTAGATTACCTCAAAGAACATAAAATTCCTTTATTTAGAAGACCTACTGGCGGAGGATGTGTTTATAATGATCCTCAAACTCCTCTTTTTAGCATTATTGCCAAAAAAGAAAAAAATTTCAGTTTTAAACCTTTTTTAGCTAAAATTGTCGTTGCATTACAAAAATTAGGACTTAATGTTGAATTTAGTGGCAGAAACGACATTTTACTAGAAGGCAAAAAAATTTCTGGAAATGCCTTTATGCAAAACCAAAATGGCATGGTAACTCATGGAACACTTCTTTATAATTGCGATTTTCAAACTATGATAAACACAATTACTCCAAACGACCAAAAATTAATTTCTAAAGGAATTGCAAGTGTACGTTCCCGAGTAACTAACCTCAAAGGCTATCTTCCAGATATGTCACAAGAAAAGTTAATGCAGTATTTAACTGAGGCTTTAACTGACCAAACTTATGTACTTAGTGACCAAGAAATAAAATCAATAGAAAAAGATTCTCTCCAATTTGCTTCCAATGAATTTTTATTCTTAACCCAACCCCATCACACCAAAATACTTAAAAAACGTTTTTCTTGGGGAGGATTAGAAATTTTTTTAGATATTAGATTTGGTTTAATTGAAAAAATGACTTTGATTGGAGATTTTTTTCACAAAGAAGATAATTTAGAACAATTTAGCAAACTTTTTGAAGGAATAACTTATCAAACTGAAAAAATACAAGAAGTTTTGGAAAAAACAAACATCGGTTTTTATATTTTGGATGCTACTAATGATGATTTTTTAAGCTTACTTAAAGAAGGTATTTTAGAAGAAAAACTTAAAAATTTAAATTATTAGCAATTACTAAAATAGTTCTAAATTGAAAAATTTTTATATAGACTATCAAAAAAAAGATAAACAACGAAAAAACTACACAAAAAACTAGCAAAATAAAATATGAAAATAAAATCGAAGGTATATTTATGTTAAATAATCAAAAAAATGTTTTAAGAAAAATCATTGCCATTTCTTTCTTATTATTTTTGGCTTTTGGTTTGGAACTTCTTTCTCGTTATACTATTAATGCAACAATCCCTTGCAATTATGCTTTTTTTCGCATTGAATTAATTTTTATCATTTTAATAGGTTATCTTTTTGGACCTAAATACGGATTTTGGGCTAGTTTATTTTATCTTTTAATTCATTATGTTTTGGAATTTTCTTTTATGGAAGTGTTATTACACCATACACACGAAAATCATAATCATAGTCATGACCACGAAAACGAACATGCAAGCAAAGCCCTTATTTTCCTTTACAGATTTTTTCTTCCCTATATTGTCTGCTCTTTTTCGGGATTATTTTATCAAAAAAACTTAAATCATCTCACCAAAAAAACACCTATTATAATAACTTTAGTATTAATTAGTGTAGTTCAAATTATTTCAAGCATTTTATTTATTAATTTATTACAAGAAAACTTTGCCAAAAAAACTTTTTTAAAGTGGTTCATCCCAAGTCCTTCTTATTCTTGGTCGCTTAATCTTATTTATAGTTTTTCATCAGTTATTGTAAGTAATACCATCATAGGAGCTTTATTTTATTTAATTAATTTACGTCTTAAAGATAATATGGAGTTTTTATATGGTTTTTCCAAGGAAAATTAAATTTTGGAAAATCTTTTTTTTCAAACCCAAATAATATAAATTTTTGTGCGCTATTCACTTTTATTAATTTAATTACACACAAATTTAATTAAAATAATTTTTTTATAACCTTTTCTTTTATAAATTTCATCATGGAGACTTACTTAGTGTTTTTCAAACTTTTTAAAAAAAACAAAATTATTATCTGCTTTATTTTGCCATTATCTTTAATTTTATTATTTTTAATTAGTCTAGAATTATCATATTTTTGGATAGAAAAAAATCAATTAAAAAACGCTTCTTTAATAAATATATACGAACTATTTGCAAAATTTAAAGTCAACGAAATTAAAAAAATTCATTATACTTATAAAAGCCAATACAGCATTTGGAACAAAGAACATTATTTAATCCAAGCAGAAAGTTTTGATAATCAAAAATATTATTGTAAAATGGCAGCCTCCAATTATGATTATTTAGTATATGCTTTTTATTCATATAAAGATGTTTTGGTAGAAGTCAAAGAAAATATCCAATTTAATTTTTTAGAATTATATTTCAAATTTATAAGTTATCTTGTTTCTTTTATTTTTGGATTTTATATTTTAATTCATCTTAAACAAATGTTATCAAACAAAATAAATAAATTTAATACAAACATTGATTCTTCCAAAGACAAAATAACTTTTGCAGATGTAGCAGGTCTTGAAGAAGAAAAAAAAGAAATCCAAGAATTAATATATTTCTTAAAACATCCTCAAAAATATCATAAAATGGGCTTTACAATTCCTAAAGGAGTATTATTAGAAGGACCTCCAGGAACAGGAAAAACCTTACTTGCAAAAGCATTAGCTAATGAGGTCAAAACTCCTTTTTATGCTGTTTCTGGTTCTGAATTTGTCGAAGTTTATGTAGGCGTTGGAGCTTCTAGAATAAGAGATTTATTTCAAAAAGCCAAAAGAACTACTCCTTGCATTATTTTTATTGATGAAATAGATGCTTTAGGAGCAAAAAGAAAAAACAACTCCATCATAGAATCACGAGAACACGACCAATCCCTAAACCAACTTTTATTAGAAATGGATGGTTTTTTTAAACTTTCACAAATCATCATTATTGCTGCTACTAATAGAATAGATATGCTAGATCCTGCTTTGATTCGTCCAGGTAGATTTGACCGTAAAATCAAAATTAATTTACCTAATCTAAAAGCTAGAGAAGCTATTCTAAAAGTTCATGCTAAAAATAAAAATATTTCTTTGGATGTTGATTTTTACAAATTAGCTTTAATTACTGAAGGTGCATCAGGTGCCCAACTTGCAGCCATTCTCAATGAGGCTTTAATTTTGGCTATCAGAAATAACAAAGACCAAATCGATAAACATTTTTTAGAACAAGCAATTAAACGCATATTAAATTAATATTGCCAAATCCCTAAAATATAAAAAAGTTAACTTATTTTAAGTTAACTTTTTATTTTATAAAATGATATTATTTTGTAACATCAGTAGCAGCAAAAATAAAAACTTTGGTTGGTAAAATTGCACTAGAAACAAAAATTTGATTTTTAGTATCTTGAATTTCTTCTACACCATCTCCAATAATGTGTTTTTCACGTAAAAATAGCAAAAAGCGATATTCAACAAACCTAATCTTATTTTGTTTAATTACTGTGGCAAGGTTTTTATTTAGTTCTTGCAATTGTTCTTTAGAAAAAATACTCAAAGGCAAAGTAGATACTATCCCTTTTATTTGTTTTATTTGAGTTTCATCAATTTGCTTCTTTAACAATTCAATAAAATTACAAGCATCTCCTTCGATAACTGTTAAACCTGGAAATTTATTTCTCAAAACATTACATAATTCTTTATCATATTCCAAAGCAATAACATTTTGGGCTCCAAACTTTTGTACTAAATATTTAGTAACATTACCACTACCTGCTCCTAGTTCCAAAATTTTTTCACCTGTTTTTAAACCTGTGTCTTGTTTTCCTTCAAATTCAAGCACTAAATTACTTAATTGTTTAGCAATATCTTGTGATTCAGGAAAAAGAGAAGAACCCATTTGTTGAGGGTAAAACACCAATTCTTTGGCATGATTCCAATCACTTTTTTCCCTAGGAATAACACAAATCAAAAATGCTCCTAGCACTAAAAGTGCACCTTTATAAAAAGGATGAATTTTTATTTTTTGCACTCCGATTAAACCCATTGCCAAAAGCAAAAAAGAGACAAAAAGTTTAAAATAAGCTACTTTTAAATTGTTTTGGTAATAAGGATTAATAAAATGCGATTTCAAATCCGCTTTAAAACCAAAAATAATAGCAGATAACAAAAAATAGCAAAAAGGATGAACAAAAACTATCCATACTTTTTTCCAACCCAAAAAAGTAATTGGTTGTTTCCACACATAAAAACAATAAATCAAAGGGGCAAAAACATATTGCAAATAATAAGGTATTAGCTGCATTTGCCAATTTGCAGAAATAAAATGCTGTTTGTGGTCTTCAATAAAATCACAAAAAACCAAACTTATAATTAAAATATTTACCAAAGTAACAAAACTTAATATTTGATAAAATTTAGTAGTTCTATATTTAGTTAAAGCAATTATTGCAACTACCAAAATTAAAAAAATACTTTGTCTTGTATAATGAAAAATATTTTTACAATAAGCAAATGAGTCTAGATGCGTTTGCAAACAACTATCAAAAAGCCCCAAAATTAAAATTATTGAAGAAAAAATCACTAACAATAACGAGCTTAAATTTTTTTTAATTTTAATAAAATAAATTGAAAAAAATGAAGAATTAAAAAATTTGTAAAAAGATGTGATTTTCACTTTTGATACTTTCACTTTTTGTTTTTTTGTATGATTATAATTATTTGTTTTTGACTCAAAAAAGAAAAAAATTAAATTAATAAAAAATCGAAATAAATTAATAAAAAATGTTAAATTAAAATTATTTTGTTATTTTAAAACAACAATTAAATTATATCATTTTTTAAAACAATCCTTTTTATAATTATCAACAATTAAAAAATAATATTTTTAGCTTTTGCAAAACCAAAATAAGTCAAAAAAATAACGAAAAAATGCAAAAAAATAACGAAAAGCCATAAAAAAATGTTAAAATTAAGTTTGATCGGTTTTTTAATTTTATACACATGTTAGATATCAATTATATATCGCAAATCAAAATTAATGCAAAACGCATTTTAATAAACTAATTATTATTTGTATCACAAAAAAACAAATCAAAGACCAAATTAATATCAAATATCACCCCAAATAAGACCCAATTAAAGGAGTTTTTATAATGACATCTTTTGAAATTAGACAAATCTGGCTCAAATTTTTTGCAAGCAAAAACCATCACATCGCAAAATCATCTTCTTTGATACCACGAAACGAAGCTAACTTATTATGGGTTAATGCAGGCATTACCCCTTTAAAAAAATATTTTGATGGCACACAAACACCTCCTTTTAGACGCATTACTAACGTGCAAAAATGTATTCGTACCAACGACATCAAAAACGTAGGAAAAACCTCGCGCCATCATACTTTTTTTGAAATGTTAGGCAATTTTTCTATCGGAAATTATTTTAAAAAAGAAGCTATCCACTACGCCTTTGAGTTGTTAACTTCGCCTAAATGGTTTGCTTTTCCCTTAGAAAAACTCTACATCACTTATTTTTTTCAAGACCAAGATACTTATCAATATTGGCTTGACTTAGGAGTAAAAAAAAACCACCTTATTTCTTTAAAGAGCAATTTTTGGCAAATAGGTCCTGGTCCTTCTGGCCCTTGCACCGAGATTTTTTTTGACAGAGGAAAAACTTTTGACCCTCGCAACAAAGAACTAATTATCCAAGATTTAGAAAACGACCGCTTTATCGAAATTTGGAATATTGTTTTTTCTCAATATAATTGCGACCCTAAATTACCTATCGAAAAATATCAAGAACTACCAAGCAAAAACATTGATACTGGGGCTGGTTTAGAACGTTTAGCCTGTATTTTGCAAAACACCAAAACCAATTTTGAAACAGACCTTTTCTTTCCTTTAATAAAAGCTTTGGAAAAAATGACACAAATCAAATACACAGAACAAGAAAGTTTTAAAATTATTGCAGATCACTTAAAAACTTTGGTTTTCGCAATCAATGACGGAGCAGTCCTCACTAACGAAAAAAGGGGCTATGTCTTAAAAAAATTATTACGAAGAGCTGCTAACGAAGGCAAAAAACTAGGTTTAGACAAACCTTTTTTACATCAATTAGTGCCTCCAACAGTTGCAATGATGAAAGATTTTTACAAAGAACTATGCACCAACCAAGAAATGATTGCCAAAGTGCTATTGCAACAAGAAAATATTTTTGAACAAACTCTCAAAACTGCCGAAAAAACTTTTTTACAACATCTCACCCAAAACACTTTATCAGGACAAAACTTTTTCAAATTATACGACACTTACGGCATTCCTGAAGATTTAATTTTGGATTATGCTAAAAAGAAAAACATTACAACAGACTACCAAAAATTCCAAGAATTACTCCACGACCACCAAAATTTAAGTAAACAAAATCAAACATCGCAAACACACATGAATAAGCAAGAAGAAGCATTTCTCCAATTTTTAACTCCCAGCGAATTTATAGGTTATACAAATTTTACTTGCAAAACCAAAGTAATCAAAGTTTTTGACAAAGGAATAGTGCTTGAAAAAACACCTTTTTATGCTAATATGGGAGGACAAATAGAAGATGAAGGTTGGATTGACAACACCAAAGTTACCAAAATAACTAAACTACCAAACGGACAAATTTTGCACGAAGTTCAAGGCAATTTTTGCGAAGGTCAAGAAGTTTATGCCTGCATTGAAAAGACTAAACGCAATCAAATTTCTTATCATCACACAGCAACACATCTTTTAGAAGCAGTTTTGCAAAAACAATTAGGCAGCCATCTCAAAAAACAAGGTTCATCAGTGGGATTTAGCTCTTTACGTTATGATTTTAATCATTTTGAAAAAATTACTCCCCAAACTTTATTACAAATAGAAAAAGAAGTAAACCAACTAATTCAAAAAAGTGTTCCAGTCAAAATTGAACAACTTTCAATCCCAGACGCCCAAAAAAAATACGCCACTCTTCTAGAACAAAATCAAAAAGCCAAATACAAAGACAAAGTAAGAATCGTAAGTATTGATACTTTTTCAGTGGATTTATGCGGAGGAACACATGCCACAAATACTAAAGATTTAGAACATTTTACTATTTTGTCATGCGACAGCATTAGCTCTGGTATCTACCGCATTGAGGCAGTTTGTAATAACAATTGCCAAGAAAGCCTCAACGCCAAATTAGTTCCTTACCAAAACGACTTGCACCAACTAACCCAAAAAGCAAAATTCTTACAAACGCAAAACCTCATTTTTGATGTTAAAAATTTTCCTCCAATAACCCAAAGTTATCAAGATATTCTCAATTATCAAAAACATATCAAAGCACAACAACAAGCCTTAGTTCTTTTTGAAAAAAAAGTTTTAGAATATCATCAAAAAAATATGGTACAAGCAGAATCTAATTTTTTACCACCACAAATTACCAAAAAAATTATGTTAACCATTGAAGAAGAAAAACCTTTAGAAGTTCTCAAATTTTTTATGAATCATATTTTTGATAAATACCATTTAGAAGTTTTATTTTTATCTTATGTGCAACCTGAAAAAATTGTTTTTTTATGCAAAAGCAAAACTCTACATGCAGGTAATTTGATTAAAGAAGCTTTATCCTTGGTTTGTGGTTCTGGTGGTGGCAATGCTAGTTTAGCTCAAGGGGGCACCAAAAAAACTAAAAATTTAGAACAAGTGCTTAATTTTGTAAAAACCAAATTAGAAATAAATTAAACTGTTTAAAAAATTTATAATAAAAAAATCCTCAAGGAAAAAAATCCTAAAAATTGTTAAAAGGTGTTCGAAATGACAAAAAAAACAAAATAAAAAAGAAAAAAATAATCAAAGCGGAAGAAAAATTAAAATTAAACCTTTTTAAAACCCCAAAACCACTATTTTTCAAATCTTTTAAACAATTATTAATAAAATTATTTGCCCAAAAACACAAAAAAATTGATAAAATGAAGTTGAACCAAAACCAAGAAAAAAAGAATAATTTTTATCATTCAAACCATTTTTTGAAAAATGAGAATGTTTTATTATGTTAAACTGCCAAAATAATGCATCTTTGGGGTTGGATTTAGGTGAAAAAACTTTAGGAATCGCTTTATCACAAACAGGAATTATTGCCCAAAACCTCAAAACTATTATTTTTGCCACCCACAAATACGATCGATTGATTGCACCTTTACAAGAAATCATTTCTCGATATCAAATTAAAACAATTGTTTTGGGATACCCCAAACACATGAACAACGACATAGGAATTAAAGCCAAAATAAGTAGTGATTTTAAAAAAACGCTAGAAAACAAGTTTGAGCAAGTAAAAGTAATTTTATGGGATGAACGTTTATCTACCGTACAAGCGATCCAAATGTTAAAAACCAATAACAAAAAAAAGGGCAAAATTTTACAAATGAAAGACGAAATTGCAGCAACCATCATTTTACAAAATTATCTCGATTATATCAAATTACACCCAAACAAAGAGCATTGAAATGTTTGATTTTAACAAAGAAAAAAACTTACAAAAATTAAAAAAATACGCCCAAGAAAACAAAATCCCCATTATCCAAGACCAAGGATTAGCTTTGTTACTTGATGTAATTTCACAAAAAAAAATCACAAATATTTTAGAAATCGGAACTGCCATTGGATATAGCGCTTTGGCTATGAGCTCTCTTAGCACTAAAATTGATACTTTAGAAAGAGATTTTATAAATTATAATTTATCTAAAAACTTTTTAAAAGAAACTCCCTATCACATAAATGTCATTTGGGCAGAGGCGTTAATTTATCCTACTTGCAATTTAAAAAAATATGATTTAATTTTTATTGATGCTGCCAAAGCCCAATATCAAAAGTTATTTTTCAAATATGCTCCTTTACTCAAAAAACAAGGCATTATCGTTTTTGATAACCTTAATTTAAGTTGTTTTAAAAAAGCCAAAACGACTAAAAATAATCAAGGGATTTTCAAAAAAATGCATAATTTTCAAACTTTTTTAACAAATCACCCAGATTTTTGCACCACTTTTCAAGATGTAGGTGATGGGTTGATTATTTCTTATCTCAAAAAATAATTTAGGAATTTTGAAAAACCATCAAAAAATAAAAAAAGAAGGTCTTTTATTTATGAATAATAAAATTTATGAACTTACCCAATCAGGAATAGAAAAATTAAAAAAAGAATTAACTTTTTTAAAAGAAGTTAAAAGAAAAGAAAATTTAGAAGCTTTAAAAGAAGCGCGCGAACAAGGAGATTTATCCGAAAACGCTGATTATGATGCTGCTAGAAACGAACAAGCTTTAATAGAACATCGCATCTCAGAAATCCAAAATATTTTAAAAAATGCCCGCGTAGTTAAAGTTTCCAAAGAAAGAGAAGTAAGTATTGGCAAAAAAGTATCTTTGGAGCTTTTACACACCAAGCAACAACAAGAAATTGAATTAGTAAGCACCTTGGAAGCAGATCCTTTTACCAACAAAATTTCGATTGAATCTCCTTTAGGACAAAATATCAAAGGGCACCAAATAGGAGATGTTGTTTTTGTTACCGGCGAAACTGGAAACACTTTTAGAGTCAAAATTGTAGATGTCCAATAAAATGACTTGCCCCAACAAATTTTTCATCCCTCAACACTATTTTCCTTGTGTCTTGCAAATTCCTTTTGAGTTGTTTCAAAAAAAAGACATTAAAGCGTTAATTTTTGATCTAGACAATACTTTAATTGAATGTAACAAAGATATTTTAGATGAACAAATTAAAAACCTTTTAACTAAATTATCTCTTATTTTCAAAGTCGTTATTCTTTCTAATGCCTCTAAAAAACGCCTCCACAAAGTTTTAAAAAATGATTTTACTTTTATATATTTAAATTTATTAAACAAAAAACCATCCCCTACAGCTTTTCAAAAAGCATGCCAACTTCTCAAATTGGAACCCACACAAATGTTGATGATAGGAGACCAACTTCAAACAGATATCAAAGGAGCTAATCAAGCAGGTTTTTGTTCTTTATTGGTAAAACCCCTAAATCGCTTTCAAGAAAGCGCGTTTACCAAATTCAATCGTTTTTATCGTGAAAAAAAGTTTTTAACCAATCTCAAAAAACAAGATTATCACCTTTGGAAAGAAAAATTTCAAGACTTTGAAGAAAAATGAAAATAATATGTTGTTACACAAAATTCGTCAAGCTGTCGAAACTAAATTAAAAAACTATCCTTTGCGGTTAGAACACACTATAAGAGTTTATCGCACTGCTACCAAAATGGCAAGACATTATAACAAACCTTTGTTGCCTATTCAAATTGCAGCTTTATTTCATGATTACACCAAAAACGACACCTTAGAACAACAAAAACCCTATCTTACTCAAGCCAATATCCAAAAATACAGCAAAACTCCTGCTATTTTTCACGCTCTATCTGCTGCAAACATCTTAAAAAAAGAATTTGGCATCACAAATGTCACTATTCTTAATGCCATCAAAAAACATGTTTGGGGTGATAAAAAAATGAATTATTGCGATAAAATTGTATTGTTAAGTGACAAATTAGAACCTCAACGAAATTTTTCCCAAATAAAATATTTTCAAAAGCTAGCCTACTTTAACCTCAATCAAACCGTATATGAACTTCTTAAAAGTAATTTTGATTATTTCAGCCAAAAAGGATCCCCTTTGCCTTACAATTACCAAGAAATTTTATCCTCTTTGAAAAACTCCATCAAAAGAAAAATATTTTCATGACAAAGACAACAATTATCATCGGAGGAAAATTCAAAGGACACAAAATCAAACTAGTGCCATCACCTCACACCAAAGCCACTAGCTCTTTGGTCAAAGAATCTCTTTTTAATACTTTGGGAGCCTCAGTCCAAAACAAAATCTTTTTAGATTTATTTTCAGGCAACGGTTCTTATGGTTTTGAGGCTTTAAGCAGAGATGCTAAACAAGCCTATTTTGTGGATGCTTCATTAAAAGCTTTTCAAACCTTAAAAGAAAACCACCAAAAATTAAAACTGGATTTAGAACAAAGCATTATTTTTTGTGGTCATTTTATTCAAGCTTTAAAAAAATTCCAAAAAGCCAACTTGATTTTTGATTTTATTATTTTAGACCCTCCTTATTTTAAAGATTTTTATTTACCTGCTTTTGAATATTTAGACAAATTAACACATCAAAATAGTATTATTATTTGTGAATTACATCGCAAAATTGTTTTGCCTACACAAATTAAAGAATTTGTTTTACAAAAAGAAAAACAATACGGTAATAAAAAAATTCAATTTTATCAAAAAATTTAGACTTTCACCAAGGAAAGAAAAAACAAAAAAGAAAAAGAAAAAAGGAGTTCAAAATGAACAATATTTGGTTATATGTAAATCCAATTATAGGATTTTTATTAGGCGGGGTTTTAGGAGCGTTTTTAATGTTTCATTGGTTTAAAAAACATTTACAACAAAATCCTCCCATCAGTGAACAACAAATCAAAGAAATGTTTCGCCAAATGGGTCGTACCCCTTCTGAAAAACAAATTCGTCAAATTATGAACAGCATGAAACAAGGCAAATAAAATAATGTTTGAAAGTATCTGTTTTAAATTTATTTTTATTGTTTTTATTTGTCTTTTAGTTATTTTTATAATGAATTATTTTTATCGCAAAAATGTTAAAAACAAAATTATAAATTATTTATTGTCTTGTAGCAATTTAGAACAAGAAATATTAAAAAGTTTTTTGCAAAATCCTCACAAAACTTTTCCCTTGACAAAAGATGCCAACATTACCAAAAATTTATTACAATTGAATATCATTTTTTTAAAAGAAATAGTTTCGGGTGCTAAATATAATAATTATGTTTTTAACCCTTTAATAAAAAAAATTATTCACAAAAATAAAGATTTAAAAAAAATTTACCATGAATAATTTTGATCATTTAAACATTTATAATTTCAAAGTTATATAATAAAAAAACACCTTTAAAAGGTGTTTTTTTATTATATCATGAAAAATTTTATTCTGTAATCAATTCATTGTAATTTGCAACTTTAACAGAAACATTTTCATCAGCACTAATTAA
Source organism: 'Santalum album' aster yellows phytoplasma (assembly GCF_018283495.1). NCBI lineage: Bacteria > Bacillati > Mycoplasmatota > Mollicutes > Acholeplasmatales > Acholeplasmataceae > Candidatus Phytoplasma > 'Santalum album' aster yellows phytoplasma. Next base: position 58,115 of record NZ_JAGVSK010000003.1, on the reverse strand, counting down.
ACGAGAAATAGGGCATCTTTTATGAGTTGTATCTGCGATTATTTCAGTTTGTTCCAGCGTCATATCTTGAATTCCTAAAATAGCAGTAGGTTTAAAATAAAAACCTTTATCATCTTTTTGCATTTCTAAAGTTACTTTTACTTTTAAATCTTTATTTGTATAGTCTTGTTCTGCTAAAATCTTTTTAGAAGTTTTATAAAAACAAATTGCCCAAGAAAGACAAAATAAATCAACAGGTCCTGATTGTTTGTTACTTGGTTCTAAAGCTGAAACTAATTTTTTAGTGATTCCTTCTTTTTCTTCAAAAAAACATAAATCATCTAAATGGGGATTAAAATAAGCAGTTGTTTTAAAAATAATCATATTATAAAACCTTTCTTTATTAAAAAAATATTTCTTTTTTATGCATTTCTTTAAGCATCTATTTTATTATAACATCAAAATAAGTTAAAATATAATTATTTTAATTAAAACTAGAGTTGATAATATTTTGAACATCAATAGCTACTTGATGCATATTTGTATTGCAATAATGATCGTATTTTAAAGGAGGATGAATAATTATTTCTACTATTTTTTTTTGCCAAAAACGCTTATTTTTGATTTGATTGGCTCCTTTGATAGTTAAAGGCAAAATAGAAGATTTACTTTTGCAAGCAATTTTAAAAGCCCCTCCTAAAAGTGGCATTGCTTGTTCGTTATTTCTATCTTTAATGCCTCCCTCAGGAAAAACTACCATTGCCATCCCATTTTTAACTTTAGGCATTGCCTTTATTAAATTTTGGGCAGTTTTTCTGATATCATCCCTTGAGATTACCATACAATCCAAAGATAAAAAAGCTAATTTTAAAAACCATGCAGTTCCAAAAAAACAATTAAAATTTTGTTTGGGAGCAAATGATAAAGTTCTTGGAATAACGCTTGTAATAACAAAAGGATCGGTGTATGACTTGTGATTGGCATAAATAACAACGTTTTCTTTTGAAGGGATTAAATGAGGATTTTGAACTACTACTTTAATTCTTAAAAAACGGTTGACAAAACGCGACAAACTACGCGAAACAAATCCTTTAAAATAATGATTAGGGGGCAAAAAAGTCATTAAAACGAGGCAAAAAACCAAAATTATAAACGTTATTAAAAAAGCCAACAACAAACCCAAAATTAAATTAACTGTCAGTTTGTAGCAAAAAGAAAAATCAACTAGCATAGTTTTGGAAGTTTGCAAAAAAACAGATGTTAGCCAAACGACAACAAAAATAAAAGTTAACATTTGGGCGTATCTAATTTCTTTTGATAAATAGCAAAAATTAATTGTGGGTGAATTTCTTTTTGGATTAATTGGTATTGTGATAAGTCAATTTTGGGAAAAAAAACATTTCCTTGATGTCTTTGTAAAATGTGGGTGATGTATAAAGTTGTTACCCAAGGTAGGGTTTGTTGATAGATTTTTCCTCCACCAATAATAAAAATATCTTGGGCAGCATCACTTGCCATGAAGGATTGCAAATCAGAAACAACAGTACAATTAGGCAATTCCAAATCATGTTTTAAAGATGCTACATAAGTTTTTTTAAAATTAAAGGGTTTTTTTTTGAAATAATTTTTTAAGGATTTATAAGTTTCATACCCCATTAAAACATTTTGATTAAGGGTAATTTTTTTAAAATATTGTAAATCTTGGGAATAATGCCAAGGTAGTTTGTGGTCTTTGCCAATCAAATAATTGCCGTCAAAGGCAGTAATTAAATTAATCATACAGCAATATCGCCTTTCAAAATGCCATCACATTGATAATTTTGCAAAGTAAAATCACTAAATTTAAAATCATCAATATTTTTGATGTCAGGATTTAAAATCATTTGAGGTAATTTTTTAGGAGTTCTTTGAATTTGGGTCTGAACTTGTGCAAGGTGATTGGAATAAATGTGGGCATCTCCTAAAGTATGGATAAATTCGTAAGGTTGTAAGTTAGTTACTTGTGCGATCATCATAAGTAATAAAGAATAAGAAGCGATATTAAAAGGCATTCCCAAAAAAACATCTCCACTACGTTGATATAGTTGCAAGGAGAGTTTGCCTTGATGAACGTAGAATTGAATTAAGACATGACAAGGTGGCAATGCCATTTGGTTTAATAAGGGCGGATTCCAAGAATTAAGAATCAAACGTCTGGAATTGGGATTGGTTTTGATTTCAGAAATTAAAAATTTGATTTGATCAACACCATTAAAATCGCGCCATTGTTTACCATAAACAGGACCTAAATTACCGTGCTTTATGGCAAAAAGAGGATCATTTTTGATTTTTTCTACAAATTCTTTCAATGTTTCATTTTGAAAAAAAGCTGATTGTTGATATTTTTGATAAGGCCATTCATTCCAAATATTAACATTTTTTTGTACCAAATAACAAATATTAGTATCCCCTTTTAAAAACCATAAAAGTTCGTGGATAATTGATCTAAGATTCATTTTTTTAGTAGTTAACAAAGGGAAACCTTCTTCAAGATTAAAGCGCATTTGGTAGCCAAAAACACTTTTGGTACCTGTATTAGTGCGGTCGTTTCTAAAACTGCCTTTTTGAAAAATAAAACGACATAAATCTAAATAAGTATTCATAATTGTATAACTCCTTGTTTTTTAATTGAATAAATGTTTGATGTTTAACGGGACAAAAGATATAAAACTTCTGTGTAAATGGCAGTTAAGGTAATTAATTGGTCAATTGAAATAGATTCATCCACTTGATGAGCTAAAGACTTTTGATTGGGGAAAACAGGTCCGAAAGGAACTAAATTAGGGGCGCATTTTGCAAAAGAACCACCACCCACACACATAGGTTTGGAAACTAAATCATTAGTATGTTTTTGATAAACTTTTAATAATGTTTGCATTAATTCACTTTTAGGATCAACATACATAATGGGATGATGAAGGGTAGTTTTGAGGCAAAAATGTTGGCTCTTGGCTGCTTTTTCCAATTGAAAAAGGATTTTTTCAAAAGTAATTCCTTTAGGATATCTTAAATTAAGAGTGAAAAAAGCTTGATTATTTTCTAATTTTAAAACTCCAGAAAAACAAACCAAATTATAAGTTTCTTCATCAAAGTGATTAATGCCTAATTTTTTTCCATCCAAACTATCTACCAAATATTGATCAAAAAAATCAACCAAAGCATTTGTAATTCCCAATGCTTTAAGAACTTTCATCAAATCATAAAGGGCATTTTTTCCTGTTTCAGGAGTCGAACCATGCGCAGAAACGCCGTGAACTTCAAGCTTTAACAAATCGCCTTGTGGTTCTAAAGTGGCTTTGATGCTGTTGGTTTTAACAAAATTATGGAATAAATCTGAGTAGTTAGGATCAAATTTTAGAACTGCTTGTGCCAAATCAGGAACAACATTAGAGGCTTGCCCGCTTTGAATACTTACAATTCTATTATCTAAAACTGTGCCTTCAAAAGTAAAATCCCCAATTCCTTTTTCGCAATAAATAGCAGGAAAATGGCTGTCAGGAACAAAACCAGATACAGGTAATTCAGGGACTTGTTTAAAATAGTGTTTCATACAACGAAATCCAGTTTCTTCATCGACACCCAAAATGAATTTAATTCTTTTGGAAAGCGGCAAATTTAGTTCGTGCAATATTTTCAAAGCCCAGAAAGCTGCCATTGTAGGACCTTTATCGTCTTGGGTTCCTCTGCCATAAAGCGTGCCATCAACAATTAAAGCCGCATAAGGTGGATAGTCCCAACCAGTTCCTGCTGGCACTACATCCAAATGACCAATCATACCAACCCATTCTTTTTGGTTGCCGTATTCAATATGACCAGCGTATCCTTCTAAATTCAGGGTTTTCAAGCCGCTTTGGGAGCCTAAATCAAGAATAAAATCTAGGGCTTGTTGATTTCCTTCGCCAAAAGGAGCGCCTGTTCTATTAGGATCAAAGGTGGTAAGTTCAGTGTTAATTTTTAATAATGTTTGCAAAGCCTCAATTAAGGCGTCTTTTCTTTTTAAAACCTCTTTTTTAAAATCAATCATTCTCTAACCTCTTTTTTATTATTTTTATTTTTTTTGTTAATTTTGTTAATTTTAATTTTTTTGTTTGTTGCTTGTGTTGTTTTTTTGTTTGTATATTTTGTTGGAAACACTTGCAAAATCAAAAACACAAAAACAAAATAAAATAAAATGTAAGCGTAGATAAGGTATTTTTTTAATTTTGGTCATAATAATCAATATTAATCCATATAATAAGCAGATATTTGAGCAAAAATAAGAGGAAAAGGCGGAAAACAAAATATTAATTCTGCATTTATTTTTATACTTTATCTACATCTTAATACTTAAATTTTAACATTATTTTAGCATTTAAAAGAAGAAAAATATTTTTTTTATAAAAAATAAAAAAGTGTTTCTTTTTCGTTTTGATTCAGTTATAATATTAGTGGATTTTAAAGGAATTCGAGAAATTTTCAAAAACCGCTAGTAATAAATTCGTTTAAAATTCTTTAGTTCATCTTAAACTTTTTGCATTTTACAAATTTGTACATTTGGATTTTGCAAAGATTAAGATATTAGAAAGCAAAAATAAAATCATTGAAAAATATTTACCAAAAACAACCTTGTTTAAAACAAAGGTTTATTTATTGTTTAAGTGCATTATTACTTTGGATCTTATTTGTAATAAGTTTTAATTACACTTTAAAAGCTGCTCCACCAGAACCAATAGATATCAGCACTATTGAAAAAAATATAGGATCTTTTGAAAGTGCACCAAATGACAAAAAAATCATTGAAAAAATTGTAAAAAATCAAAAAAATATAAGTGGTCTTGCTATTGGAGACGATTTAGAAGTTGTTTCGATAAACAATAACAAAGCAACTGTCAAAGCAAAAGAAAATTCTAAAAAAATTAAAGGTCAAGTAGAAGTTATTTTTAATGTCAAAGAAGACCTAAATGTTTTAATTCAAAATAAAGCTTTAGGGGATATAGAATTAAATAAAATTCACAGTGAAGCATTGATTTCTAATGAGGATTTATTAAATGCCATTAAAAGTAAAAATAATGGTTTAGTAATTACAAAAGAAGATATTTATTTTCCTAAAAAAGATCGCTCAAAAGGTTATATAACCATTGAAGCATTGGATAAATCTCCTAAATATAAAGGAAAAGCTAAATTAACTTATCAAATTAAAAAAATAAATAAAGAAGAGTTTATTGCGGAAGTTAAAAAAGAATATAATATTCCATTTGACTCACCCATAAAACAAAATCAATTAGATGAAACAATTGAAAATGTAATTGCAGAAGAAGTAGGAAACCCAGATTCAACTAAAGACTTAGTTATGGAAAAAGTTCAAGAAGCAGTCGCACTTTTATTAAATGATGGCAATACTTTATCTGAAAAATTAACAACTTCTATGTCCAATAAAGAAGGGTTGCAAAACAACTCACAAACAATATTATCTCCTAAAATAACAAGCGAAAAAACAGATAATAACGAAAATACAAATTATGGATTTTATATTGTTATTGCTTGCATTATATTAATTTCCATCACTTTTTTAAGTTTGCTTTTTGTTATTTTTAAAAAAAGAAATACTCAATCATAATTAAAAAATATCAAAGAGGTTTATAGCCTCTTTTTTATTTTATATTTATAAATTTATAAAAAATAAAATAGAAATATTGGAAAAAAAGATAAGTGAAAATACCATCTTTTAAAAAAAACATAATTATTGTAATAATAATCTTTTCTATACTTTTAATAATATTTGGTTGGTTAGGATGGCAAAATAACTTTTTTGCTTTAGAAGCTTCACAAAATTCTACTAAAAATACTTCTTTATCCTCTAAAAATTTTAATTATAATGATTTACAAGATTTACCAAAAAACCAAAATGAAAAAATCGAAGAACAAGCTCCAGAAGCAAAAGAAAACAATTTAGATAATCCCAATCAAAAAGGAAAAAAAACATTGTATCCACAAATAACAGAAATTGAAGAAAATGAAGAAATAAAAGAAACAAGCAAATACAGACCAAAAGCAACTCCCAAACCTAACCAAAACAAAAACACACAAACTATCAAAAAAAATCCTCATTTACAAAAAGCCAAAAATAAAAGAAAAGTGATGCAAAAAAAACTAGTTTACCAAAACCAAAAAATTATTGATTTAAAAGAACAAATCTTACTTTTGGAAAATGAAAAAAACAAACCCAAAGAACTAGATAATCAATTTAGTGATCAAATTAAACCTCAATTGGAATCTCAAATCCAAGGAATGAACATTTATAATGTATATTTAGGGAAAAAAAGCGATAAAGATATAGCGTTAGAATGGTTACGAAAAAACTTTTCTAATCAACATTATCAAATTAACTTTTCTTATGGTTTGTATAATTCTCAAATTATCCAATCCACAGTTTTTTTTGATTCACGCATCAAAGAACCACCACCCCAAAACCTTTTATTAGTTTATTTTGATGGAGGCACAAGAGATAAAGCTAATAATTGTTATTCTTTGGAGGCATTAAAAACTTTAGGTAATGGTGCTCAAAATATGTATATTCTTTGGCAAGATGAAAGTCCTTTTAATGACAAAAACTTTATTCAAAACAACTTTTGCACTGACCTTATTTATGAAAAAGGATCTTTTTTAGGTGGACCTTCTTATTTGAATGTCAAACACATTGCTTTAAAAAATATTAACACTAATGAAATTATTGCCACTTTTCCTGTTAAATGTAAAATTGAAGTGCCTTGTTCACTTGATGGACTAGATTTAGAGTTAAAATTTCCTTTTTATAACTACAAAATAGAAGGTTTATTATCAAATACTCATATCAAAAGTCTTAGAAAAATTAATGTATATTCTAAACACACAGGACAATCAAAAACACTTTATTACAAAATTTAAAAAAAAAACAGTAGATTGTAAATTCAATCTACTGTTTTTTTAATATAAAATATGAGGTAATAACTACCTAAATTATAATTTGAATGTTTTTTGATGTATGTTTGGTTCGTTGTTATTTAATGTTATTATTTAAAATAAAGCATCCCATCTTTAACAACAAGACAATTACTACTTTGATTTTGGGTAAGCTCTTCCAATTTAGTTTGTAATTTGGTTTCAGAAACAAAAGGACAAACACCAAAATTTAGTACTAAACGACGAGCTTCTTGTTCAGTTTTAACTAAAGCCAAAACAGGAACGGATGGATGAAATTTAGAAACATTATAAGCATCTTTTAAGTCATAGACAACAATTGCTTTAACATCGGTGCGTAAAGCCAATTCCACAGCACTTAATAAAAGGTTTTCTTTGGAGTTTTTAGGTTGGTATACTTGTGATAAAGCTTGATAATTAACTACTTTTTCAGCTTGATAATTAATTTTTTTCATATAAGTTACAGCTTCTACAGGATATTCACCTGAAGCACTTTCGCCCGATAGCATAGTAAAGGTGGTGCCTTCTCTAACTGCATTAAAGACATCAGAAGTTTCAGCTTTGGTTGGACGCGGATTTCTTTGCATAGATTCTAACATTTGAGTAGCTACTACAACTGGTTTGCCGTATTCTAAACATTTAGTAATCATACGTGTTTGGTAAAGTGGTACTAATTCACCATCAACTTCTATTCCTAAATCGCCTCTTGCAACCATAATACCGTCTGATTCTTGAATGATTTCTTCTAAATTATCAACACCTTCTTGATTTTCTATTTTAGAAATAATTTGGATGTTGGAATTTCCTTGTTCTTGTAAAATTTTTCTAATATCTTTGACATCTTGAGCTCTTCTAACAAATGAAGCAGCAATATAATCAAAATCTTGTTGGGCAGCAAAAACAATATCTTGATAATCTTTAGGAGAAATAAAATCCATTTCTAAATTAACTTTAGGAACATTTACACCTCTACGAGATTTGATGGAGTGAGTATTTTTGGCTTTAGTAACTAATTGTTGTTTGGCTTCGTCTTTGCCTACAACTTCCAAAGATAAGTATCCATCATCAATATTAACCATATCGCCAACTTTTAATTCATTGTATAAATTAGAATAACTAACTGAAAAAAGTTTAACATTACCTAAAACTTCTGTCATAGATATTTTTACTTCAGAATCTTTTTGAATTGTTACTACACCATCAAATTCGTGAGTTCTAATTTCAGGTCCTTTAGTATCTAACATAAGTCCTGTGTGTTTGTCTAATTTATCGCTAATAGTTTTAATGGTTTTCATTAAAAGTTTAGTTTGTTCGTATTGAGCGTGAGAAAAATTAAATCTTGCTACATTCAAACCTGTTTGAATTAAGGCTTGTAAAATGTTTTTATCATAAGAAGCAGGTCCTAAGGTACAAATTATTTTAGTTTTGTTCATGAATAACTAAATCCTTTTTTGTTTTTTAAAATATAAAAATGATTGTCAAAATTAGTTAAATTATGACATTATGACATATAAAAAAATTTAAATAAGAAATAAGCCAAAGTATAGATAATAGGTCCAATAATTCTAGTAGCAATCATAATAAAAGGTAATAAATTGTCTCTTTTACTTATTGACATTATTCCTAAATGTCCAGTTCCTCCTACACTTAAAGCACCTAAACCAGCTGTAAGAGATGTTTCAAAAGGATAAAAACCCAAAGCTTTAGCAAGAACAAAGGATACTAAAACAACTACCAATAAAGCAGTTAAAACCATAGTTAAAACAGGCATTTGTTTTATTCCTCCCATTAATTGTTGCCATTTAACTGTCATTCCCAAACCTGCTAAAATAGGAGTAGTGAAATTTTTAGATATTACTTGTCCTGCTTGAGAAATATGACTTTGATTTTCTTGTGATAATAAATTAAAAACTCTAATCAAAATTAAGAAAAGAATAAAATAAACTAACGATTCTAAATAACCCCATAATAATTTATTTAAAAGACCACTTAAACTAAATAATACAAAAATCATCATTAAACCCATACCAATATTTTTATATTCTAAAGGAGTTTTTTTCTCTTTTGGTTCGGGTGTAAGTTTATTGTTTTTGTATTCTAATTTTCCTTTACCACTAAATTTAGTTTTGTCAAAAATAACATACATTAAGCCAGCAAATAAAATACTTAAGCATCTAGCCATAATTAAAGGCACTATAATTGCTGTTCTAATAGTTTTTTGATCTAATTGAGGAAAAGCATCTTTATAAATACCATTTGTAAAACCATTAATACCTAAATTAGTTCCTCCATTTGTTAACGGAACAGCTACATAAAAAATAGAGTCTAAAAAGGAACCTTGAGTGCTAAACCCTTCTGGTTTTTGATAATTAAATAAGAATCCTACAAAACCAACACTTAAAATAGCTACTAAACAAACAATTAATGTTAAAGGAAGAAACTTAGAAAGCGATCTTTTTAATAAATTTCTATCAACACTTAAAATACTTCCAGCAATAACACAAGTTATAAAAAAGTTAGCAAAATCAGATCCTAAATGATTATTTGGTGTTTTGGTACTGAAAAAATTTTCATTACATTTGTCTGCTAAATCTTGCGGTATCCATCCTTTATAAACTAAATAAGAAGGAACAAAAATACAAAGCAAAAATCCTAATCCTATTTTATTTAAATAAGGGACACTATCACCAATAAAATTAAGACCATATCCTAAGACAAAAATAATAAATAAAGGGGTTAAAAGAGGGTGATATAATTTTGTTATTCCCCATTCTTTAACTGCAAAAAGATGTAAAGCACAAACAGCTACAAAAAAAAGAAACATTAAAGGGTGAAACCCAAAAATCTTTATTTGTTTGTCTTTTTTCATTATAATTTACTCCGATTCTACAAAAAAAAATAAAATAACTAATAAATTTATAAATATGATGTAATATAAATAATAAAGTTATAAATAAATGGTTAATAAATTTTTTTTTGTGATTTTTTATTTTCAAAATTATTAGCTAAATAAGTAATCAAAATCACTTAAATAATTAATTATGGTATTCTTAAATAATAAAGTTAATGATTAAACTAGTTTTTTAATTAAACTATTTCCTGTCATTTCTTGAGGTTTTTTAATTTCTAATAAATCTAGCATTGTGGCTGCAACATCACATAAAGACCCTGGTTTTAAGACAACATTTTTATCTGTAACGATGAAAGGAACTAAATTAGTGGTATGAGCTGTGTGTGGATTTCCTTGGTTATCTGTCATTTGTTCGGCATTTCCATGATCTGCTACAATACAGGCTTTGCCTTTAACTGCAAAAATGGCATTTAAAACTTCTTTAAGACAGCTGTCTACTGTTTGAATCGCTTTAATGGTAGCATCTAAAAAACCAGTATGTCCTACCATATCAGGATTTGCAAAATTAAGAATTAAAGTATCGTATTTACCAGATAAAATAGCAGTTTTAGCATGGGTGGTAATTTCTAAAGCACTCATTTCGGGTTTAAGATCATAAGTTTTTACTTTGGGAGAAGGAATTAAGATTCTATCTGCATTTTTTAATTGCAGTTCCTTGCCACCATCAAAGAAAAAAGTTACATGAGGATATTTTTCAGTTTCCGCAATTCTTAGTTGGTGCATTCCTAAATTGGCAATTACTTCACCATAAATATTTTTTAGAGTTATTTTTTCAAAAGCAACTACACTTTTAACTTGAGCGCTGTATTTAGTCATTGTTACTAAAAAAAGATTATTTAATAATTTAGTACCGCAAAAATTGGTTTTACCCTCAGAACAAAAAGCATTAGTAGCACAAGGATTAGATAGAGCAGTTGCAAGACGCATGGCACGGTCAGGACGAAAATTAACAAAAATAACTGCATCATTATCATCAATTAAACCATTTGGATTGGTAATAAAAGGAGTGATAAATTCATCTGTAATGCCTTGATTATAAAAATTTTGTATAGTGTTTTCTAATGGCAAGTCAATAACAGGAGCTTGTTTGGATGTAAGCATATTATAGACTAAATTAATGCGGTTCCAATTGTTATCACGGTCAAGAGCATAATATCTACCAACAACAGAAGCAATATTAAAGCCATAATCAAGAAGGTTTTTGATGTAGTTAATACCTGAATGAGGACTTGTGTCTCTTCCATCAGTAAAAGCGTGTAAAAAGGTATTGTTTGCTAAATTGTTTTCTTTTAATAAATCAAATAAAGCTTTAAAATGATCTAAATGAGAATGAATTCCTCCATCAGAGATAAGTCCTAAAAGATGCATTTTACTGTTGTTTTTTTTAACATGTTCGATGGCTTGGAGAAATTGTTTGTTGGTGAAAAAAGATTTATCACGAATAGCTTTATTAATTTGAGTAAGTGATTGATAAACAACTCTTCCTGCTCCTAAATTAAGGTGTCCTACTTCACTATTTCCCATTTGACCTTGGGGAAGACCCACTTCTTCACCTGAGGCTTTAAGAGTGGTATTGGGAAAGTTTTTTAAAAGATAATCTAGATAGGGAGTCTTTGCCAAATGAAAAGCGTTATTTTCTTTTTGGTCGGTTAAGCCTAAGCCATCTAAAATAATTAATCCTACAAATTTTTTAGTCATATTCCCAAACTCCCTACCTCAAAATACCATCTTAAACGATGGTCTTGTCAATAATAATGTTATTTTGTTTTTGTATTGTTTGTATTATTAAATCACTTTTGTTTTGTGTTTAATTGGGTTTCATTTTTTCAAATTATAAAAAGTTTTTAATCCTAAAAAAGGAGTTTCTACTAATTGGTCTTCAATTCTTAATAATTGATTGTATTTTGCCATACGATCAGTACGTGAACAAGAACCAGTTTTAATTTGACCCGCATTAGTAGCAACAGCTAAATCAGCAATAGTTGTGTCTTCGGTTTCGCCACTACGGTGAGAAATAACAGCGGTGTAAGAAGCTTTTTTTGCCATTTCAATTGTTTCTAGGGTTTCTGTTAGAGTTCCTATTTGATTTAATTTAATTAAAATAGAGTTTCCTATTTTGTTTTCAATTCCTTGAGCTAATTTTTGGGTGTTAGTAACAAATAGGTCATCCCCTACTAATTGGATTTGGTTACCTAATTTTTGGGTTAAGTATTTCCATCCATCCCAATCATTTTCATCAAGTCCGTCTTCGATTGAAATAATTGGATATTTAGCAACTAAAGTTTCGTAATAATGAACTAATTCTTGGCTACTAAAAGCTTTGTTATTTTCAGATGCAAGAACGTATTTTTGAAGTTTTTGGTCATAAAACTCGGAAGCTGCAACGTCCATTCCTAAAAAAATGTCTTTTCCTGGCTCGTATCCTGCACTTTTGATAGCTTCCAAAATGATTTGTAAGGCTTCTTCGTTAGAATTAAGGTCAGGTGCATATCCGCCTTCGTCTCCTACTGTAGTTGGAAGTCCTTTTTGTTTTAAGATTTTTCCTAAATGGTGAAAAACTTCAGCCCCATAACGTAAAGCTTCTTTAAAAGATTGTGGTCCAGTTGGTAAAATCATAAACTCTTGAAAATCAACACTGTTAGAAGCATGAGCTCCACCGTTGATAACATTCATCATAGGAACTGGCATTTGTTTAGGTAAAACACCTCCTACATATTGATAAAACTCAAGATTTAAGTAGTTAGCTGCAGCTTTAGCACAAGCCAAAGAAACACCTAAAATAGCGTTAGCTCCTAAATTAGATTTGTTAGGAGTTCCGTCAAGTTTAATTAATAATTTATCAATTAAAGTTTGTTCTAAGACAGAATAACCTTCTAATTCTGGTTGAATAACTTCAGTAACATTTTTAACAGCTTGCAAAACGCCTTTACCTAAAAATCTTTTGGCATCCCCATCCCTTAATTCAACTGCTTCGTGTTGTCCGGTAGAAGCCCCTGAAGGAACAATAGCTCTTCCAAACGCTCCTGATTCTGTATAAACTTCTACTTCTACTGTAGGATTTCCTCTGGAATCTAGCACTTCGCGCGCTAAAATACTTTCAATATATGGCATAATTAATACTCCTTTTTTAAATTGGTTTTTAATTATAAAATGAAAAATAAAATAACTTTTGTTTGTGGGACAAATAGTTAAATTTACTAACCATAAATATTATATATGGTTTTTTGCTAAAAAATGTATTTTAATGTGTAATAAATGAATATTTTTGTCATAATTGCAATTATGACTTTAATAAAGCAAACATTTTTTGTTTGTATATTTCTACTCCGGGTTGATTAAAAGGGTTAATTCCTAACAACAAACCTGACATTGCACAAGTTTTTTGGAAAAAATACGCTAAATATCCAAAATGATATGCATCCAAAGTAGGAATGACAATTTCTAAATTAGGAACTTTGCCTTCAATGTGGGCTTGTTTAGTGGCTTGAAGAATTTTTTGATTAATTTGTGAATAAGTTTTTCCAGCTACATAATTAAGATTATCAAGTTCGTTTGGAATGTGAGGAACAACGCAATCATCTTTTATTGATGTAACATTTAAAACTGTTTCAAAAAGCATTTTGGTGCCTTCTTGGATAAATTGCCCTAAGGAATGTAGATCAGTAGAATTGTTGGTGGCTCCTACAAAAAGCCCTTTTTCTTCTTTGCCCTCAGATTCAGCAAATAATTGTTTCCACCATTCCGAAAAAGAAAGGAGATGCGGTTCGTAACTGACCAATAATTCCATTTTTTTGTTTTGTTGGGTGTGAAGCAAATACCTTGCTAAAGCGTACTGATAGGCTTGATTTTGAAAAAGGTCTCCTTGAAAAGTGTCGTGATAAGCTTGCAAAGCGCCTTTCATCATTGAGACAACATCTAAATTAGCAAAAACAAAAGGAAGGATGCCTACGTTTGTAAAAACACTAAATCTTCCACCCACAGAATCAGGAATAAAAAATGTTTGATAACCTTCTTTAAGGGCTAAATTTAACAAAACGCCTTTTTGGCTGTCAGTGGTTACAAAAATACGATTTTTGGCAAGTTGTTTGCCGTATTTTTCTTCTATTTCTTTTTTCAAGATTCTAAAAGCAAGGGCTGGTTCCAAAGTGGTACCTGATTTTGAAATAACATTAATTGCCCAATTTTTGTCTTTAAGATAATGGAGCAAATTAGTTAAGTAATTGCCTGATACTTGATGACCTGCAAAAAGAATTTCTGGCTTAGTTTTTTTAAAGGTCGTTTGCAAAAATTCAATTCCTGCTTTGGCGCCCAAATAAGAGCCTCCAATGCCAATTACTACTAAAAAATCTAAATTGGGTTGGGAGTTTTTTAGTTGTTTCATTTTTTCAAGTTCTTGGAAATCAAAATGTAAGGGTAGTTCTAACCAACCCAAATATTTTTCTTTTAGTTGTTGGTCTTGATGTAATTTTTGGTGTATGACTTTGATTTGAGGGGCAAAAGTTTGGGCATAATTGTGCCAATCTAAAAAATTATAAATCCCTTCAAGGTTTAATTTCAACATTGTGTAATTTTACTCCTTTTATTATTTATTATTTGGTGCTTTGTTATAATTTATTAAATATTTTATTCTCATTTATTAAATGTTTAAATATTTTTAAATGTTTTTCAGTATTGTATTAATTTTTATTTAATAATTTTGGTTTGAAAAGCATTATTTTTATTTATCTTAAAACGCGGGGTTTGGTTGGTTTTGTTTTGACGCAAAAAAGATAAAAATAAATAAGTAGTTGTCAAAAAGACAACAATATTGCTTCCAAAAGTACTTAAACCACATTGAGTAGCATCAGGAATTGAAACATCTTTTAATTGGGGCAAAATGTCATGCAAAAACCATAAAATAGTTATTCTTAAAACAACTCTTAAAAGATTAATTACAAAAATAAGATTAGCATTTTTCTTATAAGATGCGACATAACCCATCATTAAAGTAGTCCATACAGAAAAAAACAAAGAAGTTTGTTCCCAATTAAGGATTTCTTTAAAGGATGTTATTTCTTGTGTGGTAAAAACTTTTTCAGTTTTTAAGGCACGCAATAATTTTTCTCCACAAAATTGATTTATAAATACTCCAATAATTCCTATAATAAGAGTAATTACAACAACATTTTTAAAGATTTTAAAAGTTTTGCTATTGCTTTGAAAAGTAACACTTTGAGATACCATAGCAGATTGACTATCTTCAAAAGAATTAGAAATAGCATAAAAAATACCATTAACTGCCATAACAAATCCAAAAATATCTACTAAGTTTTCTTGATCTTTGGTAAAATAACTGTCTATCATAGCAAGAATAATGAGTTTTCCAATTTCATAAGTAGATTTGGCAATAATTAATGTTCCTGCTAATTTCAGGATAGTTTTTACTGTGCGTTTAGAAAAGACTAGGTTTTTAAATTGCAACTTAAAAATATTTTTAGAACTAAACATACAATAAAAAGTTACCAAAGTAAGCAATAAATTAGCAATTAAATCAGCTAAGGCTAAATCAATTAAATTAACTTGGTTTTGTTTGATTGCTTTAAAAGCAAAAGAAATACTAATTCTTGTAATAATAAGACAAATATTAAGGATTAAGACAAATCTAGTTTTTTCCTTGGCGCGTTCTAATCCAATAAAAACTGCATTCATAGTAATAGCTACAAAAGTAATTAAAATAAGATAATAATATGTAAGTCCATTTTGGCTATGATAACTTTTATTTAAAAATATATCTCCAAATGGAGCTGGTAAAAGGACACCTAAACCCAAAACCACTAAAAAGAATAAAGAAGAAATAATTGCCAATAAAAAAGCTAGGGTAGCGTATTGTTTGGCTTTAGTAAAATTCTTTTTTTTGTATTCTCTAGCTACTAAAATAACACCTGCTCCACCTAAAGCTATAGCAACACTTTGCAAAAATTTTTTAATTTGTGCCATATAAGAGATGGTTTTATCTAAATTGGTGTTGGAATTGGGTTGGTTCCCAATAATATAAAAATCAATGGATAAGGATAATTTTTGAAATAACAAATAAATAGCAATGGGAAAAGTAAGAATAATTAAATTGATCCAAATAGGTCTTTTAAATGATTTAGGGGTTTGGTTGGCAGGTTTGGAAGGGTGTGGCAAATAATTTTTTTCAGTAGACATAAATATACTCCGTTTTATTTTTTAAGTATTTATATCAAAATCAATTGTAATTTATTTGGGGTTTGGGATTTGGAAGTACAAAAATTAATTTTGATAAATACAATATTTTATTCTACAATCATTTTACAACAATTTAGCTACTACATTAAATAATTCATTTTTATCATAAGTTTTTTCAAAAAGATCACCAAAAGTAGTGTAATGCAAATTAAGTCCGCAAGTGCCAACAGCACAATTAAAAATGTTTTGTTGCAATAAAGAAACGGCATAACTTCCCATTCTAAAAGCAAGGACTAGATCTTCTGCAGTTGGTTTACCACCTCTTTGAATGTGTCCTAAAACTTGGGCTCTAGTTTCGAAACCACTGTAATTTTCTACCTCTTTGGCTAAACTTGCAACATCAAAAATATGTTCAGTGACAACTACAATAGCATGTCTTTGGTTTGTTTGGTGCAAAGATTTAATTTTTTGGCAAATAGTTTGTTGGGATAAAAGATTTTCGCGAGTAACAATAACGTCTGCTCCTGCAGCAAGTCCACCAAATAAAGCCAAATCCCCTTTGTGGCGTCCCATCACTTCAATAATACTGCATCGGTTGTGAGAAACAGAAGTATCGCGCAATTTTTCGATGGCATCTACAATATTATTGAGAGCAGTGCTAAATCCAATAGTAAAATCAGTGGCACAAATATCATTGTCAATGGTGGCTGGCAGTCCTACGCATTTGATGCCAAGTTCGTGCAATTTGGATGCTCCTTTATAAGAACCATCACCACCAATTACAACTAATTTATCAATTCCTAAAGTTTTTAAATTTTGGGCGCATTGCTTGCGAACATCTAAATTATTTTGAAAATCTAAAAAACGAGCAGTTCCCAAAAAAGTACCAGACACATTAAGAACACGAGGAAATGTTTGAGGATTTAAGATTTCGATTTGGTTATTAAAAAGTCCTAAATAACCATCTTTTACGCCGAAAACTTCAAATCCTTGTTTAGCGCTTTCAAAAACTACAGCACGAATAGCTGCATTCATTCCAGGAGCATCTCCGCCTGAAGTTAACACAGCAATTTTTTTGTTTTCTTTTGTTGTTGTTTTTGCTTTTTGGTTTTCATTTTTCATTTTAAAATTAAGTCTCTTTTATATTTTTGAAATATTGTAAATATTGTTAAATGATTAGTTTGATGAATGTTTTTTAATAAATCCGCGCGCGCGAGTCAAAATTAAAATAAATGAAATAAATAGTTGTTAAATGTTAATAAGTAAAAAAATAGTGTACTTGAAAAAGTTCCAAAGCGTTTAAAAAAATAATAAAATATAATATGATTAGTTTGGTTTTTTGTTTTAACTGTCTTTTTTGTGTCTTTATCCAAATTATAAATTATTATTTTAAGTAAATTTTTAGGTATTTCAAAAACTAACTAATCTTTTTTTATGAAAATTTTTATGAAAAAACTTTTTATGCTAGTCTTAGAATTTTTTGATTTATTAACAGCTACATTTAAATTGTATACGATTTAATCAAATATTGCAATTAAAACGTATTATTTTTGTTCTTTTTGTAAAAATTTTGTGATATTGGGGGCTTTTTCGCAAAATAAAACAAAATATTGCAACAAATATTTATTGGCTAAAATAAATAAAACAATTAAAAAATAAGTTTGCAAAAAAATAATGAAGTTGTTTTTTGGAATAATTTTATTAGCTTTTTGGATTTGGATTTCCTTTTTTTAGTTGTTTTTTATCTTTGGGAGTAGCAAAAATATTAACACTTATTTTTTTATATGTTATACTTAAAGAGTAGTTAAGAAAACAATTTGCAGTTATTTTAGATTTAATAAGCATTTTTTTGTTATGTTTTTTCATCAAATGCTTGCTAAAAGAAAACAAAAACTTTAACCAATTAAACCTAAAATCTTTTTTGAAAACCTTTAAAAATCCTTAATTAAAAATCCTTAAAATAAAGGAAAAAATGTTTATTTGAAAAATAATTAATTTTTGAGTGGACAAAAAAGATACAAACAAACATTTTTAAAACTGCAAAAAATAACTGCCATTTGTTTTTTAAATTTATACTTTTTTGCACAACAAATGCAATAAAAATAAATATAATAATTTATCAATTTATTTCAATTAATTTCAAATCAAAAGGAAGGTTTTTTAAATAAATGACAAAAAACAAAGTAATTAATAAAAAAGATAAAATAAGTAGGCTTGTTTTGGAGGGAAACTTATTAAAAACTTTATGGATTATTTCTTTGCCTATTATTGTTTTTAATGTTTTTAAAGCTTGTTTCGGTAGTGTTGATACTTTTTTTGGAGCTGGTCTAGAAGGAGCAACCCAAAGCTACATTCAATTTTCCAAATCCGCTCAAAGCATTGTAGAAGCAGTAGGAGTTTGTTTAGGAATTACAGGAGTTGCATTAATTTCGCGCGAAGTGGGTAAAAATAAAAATGTCAAATCTTTAAAAGCTCGTAAAATAGCATCTAGCGTTTTTGTTTTGTTATTCATAGTAAGTTTGGTTGTAACTTGTGTTATGATTGGTTTTTCCAGCCCTATTTGTAGTCTTTTTTTAAAGGAAAAAGTAATTAACGGAGTACCAAAGGCAATAACAACTGAGGAAAAAAATCTTTGCATTAACGCTTTTAGATTACAAATGTTGGGCACTATTTTAGCTGCTATTAATGTTTTCTTTTTAGGAATTGAAAGAATTTTGGGAAAACTTAAAAAAATTTTGGTTCTAAACTGTATTATGATGGGTTTAAAAATTGGATTAAGTACTTTATGTTTTGGCATCAAAGTCATTGGTTTAGAAGCGTTGTGTCCCAATGTTTTAGGGTTGCAAACAGCTTCATGTCTTGCTTATTTATTTATTACAATAGTTGCTTTTTTAACTCTTTTTAACAAAAAAAATCCTTTATTTTTAAGTTTAGGTGATTTTTCTTTTAAAACTTTTTTCCAAGACAAAAAATTACTTAAAACTATTTTGAAATTAAGTATTACTTTAACAATAGGCAAATTTATTTATGAAGTCGGAAGAATGTTTACCTTATTTATGGTAGATAGCACATTTGATAAACCATTTTTAGCTGGAACTCCTTTCGAATTTAAAGGTTTGGGCGGCTTAGGTGCAATTGGAGTTGCTGATAGCATTATTACTTTATTTGCTCAAATATCGTTTTCGTTAAAAGAAGGACAATTAATGATTGTTTCTGAAAACTTAGGGAACAAAAATAACAAAAGAGCAATTAAAACTTTAATGCTTGTCTCATTTTGTTGTTTTTTAGTATTTGCAGTTACTTATTTAATTTGTGCTCCTAAAGAATATTGTGGGCTTGGTTTTGGTGATGATTTATGCTTATTTTTTAAAAATTTAGGCAAAGAAAAAAAAGACCAAATGACATTAGATATGTTTCATGCAAAAAACCCAGAATTTAAGTCCTTTTTGTTGGGTGCTCTTTTAACAACTGGTCTATTAACTACTCAATTAGAAGTTTTTTCTACTTTCTTAATTGCAGCTAAACAACCTAAATATGATTTGTTGTTAAGTTTGGGTCGTGTTTTTCTTTTCAGAATACCTGCCCTTTATTTCTTTAGAAATGTTTGGTTTGGAAATGAAGAAAAAACAAGCATTAAAATAAATAATGCATATGGATTTGCCAATTTCAGTGCTAATTTCATTATGTTAATGTTTATCGTTTTTGTATGTGTTCGTTTTGTATATAAATTAAAAAAAGAAAAGCAACCAAAAAGTTTTAAATAAATTCATAAATTAAAAAAGACTATCAATCGATAGTCTTTTTTGTTATATAAATGACTTGAAAGTATTGTAAATATGAAATAAATTTTTTATGTTTTTCATCGAAAAAACTTAAGTTTTTTTAATTTTAACAATATTTTTACATTCAGGAAAGCGACTGCAACCTAAAAAATTACCATAGCGTCCTTTTTTGATGAGTAAAGGAGCGTTGCATAAATTACATTTTTGATCGGTTTGCATAGAAGGATTTGTTTCTACAGAACTTGATTTTTCTTTTAAAGAAACAATATTTTTACATTCAGGAAAGCGACTGCAACCTAAAAAATTACCATAGCGTCCTTTTTTGATGAGTAAAGGAGCGTTGCATAAATTACATTTTTGATCGGTTTCGATATCTTTTGGTTTTTCTAATTTTTGATCGGCTATTTGATAAAGTTGTTTGAAAGCATCATAAAATTCTTGCAATAATTCTTTATTATTAACTAATCCTGAAGAGATTTTATCTAAATTTTCTTCCATTTTGGCAGTATATTTAACATCAATAATTTGTTTGAAAAACAATTCTAAGTTTTTAGCAGTCAAAATTCCTTGTTCGGTAGGAACAAAACGTTTTTCTACTAAATCAACATAAATTCTTTTTTTGAGGGTAAAAATGATTTGAGAGTAAGTAGAAGGCCTTCCAATATTTAGTTTTTCTAAAGTTTTAATCAAAGTGGATTCAGAAAAGCGTGCTGGAGGATTAGTAAATTTTTGTAAATTTTGGATTTCTTGAGGCAAATAAGTTTCATTTAATTTAAAGGAAGGAATAATTTTGTCTTTGGTGCCATCTTGCAAAATTTTTTGATAGCCATCGAAAGTTTTTATCAAACCTTCAGTTAAAAAAAAATGGTTTGCAACTTCAAAAAAAACTTGGGTTTTTTGAAATATGGCAGGTGTTATTAAAGAAGCCAAAGTTCTTTGATAAATAAGTTTATAGAGTTTATTTTCGTATTTATCAAGATGAGGTGCTAGGCTTTCGGGCGTTTTGGATAAATCAGTGGGTCTTATAGCTTCGTGAGCGTCTTGCGACTGAGCTTTTTTATTGGTTTTGTAAGTACCTAAATATTCTTTGCCATATTGTGTTTTAATTAATTTTTGAGCATCTTTAACAAAGCTGTCTGCAAGTCTTTGCGAATCTGTTCTCATATAAGTAATTAACCCTATAGATTCACCTAAAATATCAACTCCTTCATAAAGTTTTTGAGCAACTCTCATAACTTGATTAGAAGTTATATTTAGGCTGTTGATGGCTTCTTGTTGCAGGGTAGATGTAATAAAGGGTGGTTTGGGTGATTGTTTGACTTCTTTTTGTTTTAATTCTTTAACTAAAAAGGGTTTATCTGTGATTTGTTGGACAATTTTAAAAGCTTCTTTGGCTTTGGTTTTGCCTTTGTAAGGATTTTGGTATTCTGCTTGAAAATCTTTAAAAAAAGCAGTAATAATATAGTATTCTTCAGAGACAAAAGCTTTTATTTTTTCTTCTAAATCAACAATTAATTTAAGGGCAACTGATTGCACTCTTCCTGCTGATTGTGATTTGAGTCTCCTTACCAAACGCGACAGTTTAAACCCAATAATACGGTCTAGCATTCTGCGAGTTTCTTGTGAAAACACTAATAGTTCATCGATTTTGCGAGGTTGTTGCAAAGCTTTTAAGACTGCTTCTTTGGTAATTTCTCGAAAAACAATTCTATTAGTTTTTTGGGGGTCTAAATTAAGAATTTGTGATAAATGCCAAGCAATTGCTTCTCCTTCGCGATCAGGATCGGTTGCTAATAGCACTTCTTTGCCTTTAGTTTTTTGGATAAGAGTTTCTACGATATTGTCTTTTTCTTTGATAATGCTGTATTTAGGAATAAATCCTTTTTCGATGTCAATTCCCATTCTGTCTTTGCCTTTTAGCGACAAATCTCTAATATGACCTTTGGAAGATAAAATTAAAAATTCATCATTTAAAAAACGGCTTAAAGTTTTGGTTTTAGCAGGAGATTCTACTATAATAACTTTTGATTTCATTTTTTGGGCTCCCTCAATTAAAAGATATGGTTAGTTTGGGTAATTAATTGTTTTGCGTTTCTATTTTTTGGTTTGGTGGTTGGTTGGGTTTTAGAAAAGTTTTTCAAAGAGAGGTAAAACATCTAAGTCAAAATTTAATTTCCCTAAGTTACCTTGCCTTATTTCTTGCAATAACATTTGATAAACTCTAGATTGATCAACTTTTTGATTTTTAGTATAAATATTTCTTTTTTGTCCGATAATATCAACTAAATTAGGGTTAGATAAATCATTTTGGTCTAAATTGAAGCGTTTTTTCAAATTGGTACCATAATGTTTTATAAGATAGCAAAGTGCGTGAATGCCTAATTTTTCTAAAGGTAAAATGGAATCTTTAAAGCAGCCTGCAAGTGCTAATGCCAAACTTATGCGAGGATCAGAAAAATTGTGCCACAAAACTCCTGGAGTATCCAAAAACTGGATATTGGGTTTAGCAATGTCAATCCATTGAATGCGTTTGGTAGTGCCTGCTAAATTAGCTGTTTTTAAAACTTTTTTTTGGGCAAAACTGTTAATTAAAGTTGATTTGCCAACATTGGGAGTTCCTACAATCATAGCTTTAATGTTGGGAGTTTGGGTTGCTATTCTTCTAGATTTAAAAAGGGGTTTTTTGGCTTTGATTGTTGTTAAAGCTTTTTGATATATTTCTTGAAGTTTAGGGGATTTGATAGCATCAATTGTTAAAACAGGAATTTGTTTTTTGTGATAATTAGCGATAAAATTATTGATTTTACAAGGATCAGTTAAAGAAAATTTATTTAGCAAAATAAGGAGGGGTTTTTGGCGTTGGTTAATTAAAGAAAAAATTTGAGAATTGAGGCTTGAAAGAGGAATTCTTGCATCCAAAATTACTAAAACAATATCAACCAAAGATAAATTATTTTTAATTTGGTCAAAAGTTTTTTTCATATGACCAGGAAACCAATTAAATGTTTTCATTGTTAAACCTATTTCTTTTGTTAAGTAAATTACTCTTTTTCGCTTTGATCTGCACTTACTTTAGAGATAGTATCTAAAACTTTTTGTAGATCTTTTTCGAGGTCTTCTTCAGTTTCAAAAATCTTTTTACTATAAATTTTATAAACTTCTTCGCCTGTAATTGCAATCAAAGAAACTCCTATTTGATGATAAATAAGTTCTAAGGGTTTGTCAAAAATTATTTTTTTAAACCAATGAAAAGGATTGAAAAAATTTCTGATATTATTAAAAGTATTAGTTACTTTGGCAACTTTTTGATACTTTTGAATCATGTTTTTTTTAACAACCATTTCTCTAATTACAAAGATTCTTTTTAAAGTCATTTTGCGAAACATTCTCAAAATTTTGTTTTGAAATACTTTGTCAACTCTTTGATTTATGTAAAACATCAAAATAAGACTTTCATCAATGGTAAGTTCCAGATAGGGATATTTGGAGTTGGGATAAAATTGGCTTGAGATTTCTAAAATTAATTCTTGGGTAGAAGTTATCAAAAAATGCCCAAAATTGCCTTTATCTTTTTTCATTTTTTCTTTGAAATCTTTTTTCTTAGCTTCAATTAATTTAATTATTTCTTGTTGACTAACATCTGTTTTTTCTAGTCTATGAGCTGCTAAAGTTTTTTTCACACTACGCAAAGAAAGAAGACAATAAATAAAAGAGCTTAAAATAACACCAGAAAGAATACCCATAAAGAAAGTATTAAAAAAAGCAAATTGTTTTGTTATGTTGAAAAATTTTTCCCAAAAAGACACAATATCATCATCCTTTTTTTATTTTTTATAATTTTTATAAACGGATTCAAATCGCAAAACACTATATAAAGGCAAAATGTAGATGACATGAACTACCTATAATTATATAACAAACAAAGAAATTAACAAACACAATTTATAAAAATATATAAGAAAAAGGCTTAAATGTGGTGGATAAAACAAAAAAGCAGTTTAAAACTGCAAAAATAAGGTGTTTTATTTATTGTTTATTGTTGTCTCTTGATAAATAAAGTCCTGTTTTAGTATTGATAATAATTTTTTCTCCAATATTGATAAAAAGAGGAACTTTAATTACTAAACCTGTTTCTAAAGTGGCATCTTTTAAAGAATTAGTTTTGGTATCTCCTTTGGCTCCAGGTTCGGTGTAAGCTACTTTAATAGAGATTTTGTCAGGTAAACTGATACCTACAATTTCATCATTTTCATAAAAAATAATATCTACTAAAAGCCCTTCATAAAGATATTTAAGAAAATCTTTTAATTGATGTTTGTTAATTTCTAATTGTTCGTAATTTTGAGTATTGATAAAAATATAATTATCTTCCAAAGCATAAAGAAATTGCATCTTAATTTTAGTAATTAAGGCAGGCTGCACTTTGATACCAGCGTTAAAAGTGTAGTCAATGACACTACCTGTTCTTAGGTTTCTTAATTTGGTTCTTACAAATGCAGCACCTTTACCAGGTTTGACATGTAAAAATTCTAGGATTTGATAAATTTGGTTGTTGAATTTAATGGTTTGTCCAGTTTTAAAATCGTTTGTATTAATCATATTTCTAATTACTTTCTTATTTTTTGGAATTGTTTTCGTTGGTTTAATTGTTTAATGTTTAATCAGTTTTTAAAAAATCGTTAATAAGGCAAATAGTGGTTTTTTCTAAATCAGGGGATAAGGCATCTAGAATGATGGGCTTAATTTGATTTTTAAACCAAGTTTTTTGACGTTTGGCATATTGCATAGTTTTTTGAATAATTAAGGTTTTGGCTTGGTCTAAAGTTATTTTTCCTTTTAACAAAGCTTTAATTTCACGATAACCAATAATATTAAAATTGGCGTTTGGAAAATGAGTTTGAATTTGGTTAACTTCTTCTATAAAACCTTGTTTTAACATTTGTTCCAATCTTAAAATAACTCTTTTTTTCAAAATTTGTCTATCAATATCGAGATAAAAAATTAGCGAAGAATATAAAGGATTGTGTTTTTTATTTTTTTGTGACCTTAAAGTGCCTGCAAGTAAATCTTGATAAGCGCTTAGGATGCGACGAGGATTTTTTAAATCTAGGTTCGCAATTAATTGAGGATCTTTTTGTTTAATAAAATCAATCATATTTTCTATTGCAGATAAAGAAGTAGGTGGCAAAAACAAAGATTTAGGAGTTAATTCATAATCAAAAAGAGCTGATTTAAGATAAAGCCCGCTACCACCCACAAATAAAGGAAGGGACGTTTCTTCGATTTTTTTGCGGGCATCTTTTTGAAAATGATAAATACTGTAATTTGTTTCAGGAGCAAGAAAATCTAAAAGATGATGTTTAATTCCTTGGGCTTCTTCGAGAGTTATTTTAGCAGTTCCAATATCGTATTTTTGATACATTTGAAGAGAATCGCAATTAATTATTTCTAAATTAATTTTTTTAGCTATTTTAATAGAAAGGCTAGTTTTTCCTGAAGCGGTAGGACCTGTAATAGCGATTACTTTTTTCATAATTTTCCTTTATGAGGGTAGAAGTGTTTTGGGGTTATTAAATATTTTCCAAAATATAAAATCATTATAAATTTATATGGAAAAGTTATGTTTGGTATAATAATTTAATAATTTAAATAATTAAAAAACCAGAATAAAATAAAAAAATGCAAAGCGTTAAAAAACAAAAAAAATTAAAGTGATACAGAAGATAATTTTGATTCTTTTTCGCTTAGTTTTCATAAAACAAATTTTATTTCATTCTGATAAATTAATCTTTTCAATAGTTTTGTGAGGTTTAAGAGTGACAAGTAAACCGTTTAATTGTCTTTTTCCTTCGGCATTAGGTCTTGAAACAACACGATTTCCTAAAAAAGATTGAATTATAGGTTCTTTTTCTTTACCAATGACGCCGTCCTTGGCTCCTGTCATTCCTGCATCAGAAATATAAAGAGTATTGTGGGGAAAAAGGCGTTCGTCGTTAGTTTGGACATGAGTGTGAGTGCCTACAATAGCATCAATTTTACCATCAAAATAATGAGTTAAAGCAATTTTTTCACTAGTGGCTTCGGCATGAAAATCCAAAAAAGAAAAATCATATTTAGCTTTATTTTGTTCCAAAACATTATCAATAGTTTTGAAAGGGCAATGCAATTTGGAGTTAATAAAAACACGTCCTAAAGCATTCATAACTAAAATTTTTTTATCTTCGCAATCAATAATTTTATAACCTTGCCCTAATTGTTGGGTGTCATTGATGGGACGAATTACATTTGATTTGTCAATAAATTTTTTAATTTGTTTATTTTTCCAAACATGGTTTCCCATAGTCATCAAATCAACACCTAATTTTTGTAATTTTTTATAAATTTTAAAACTTAAACCTTTGCCATTATCAGCGTTTTCAGCATTGGCAATAATGAGGTTAGGTTTGTAAGTTTCTTTTAAAAAAACCACTTTTTCGGCAAAATAACTAATTCCTGGGTTTCCGTAAATATCTCCGATAAACATTATTTTCATAAATTAATTATCTCCTTTGGTGGATTATAATTTAGCCACTTCCACAGCTCTGGTTTCTCTTATAACAGTAACTTTGATAACACCATTGTAACTAATGTCTTTTTCAATTTGTTCTTTAATGGTGCGGGCAGTCTGGAAAATAAAATTGTCTGCGATTTTGTCTGGTTCAACGATAACACGAATTTCGCGCCCAGCTTGAATAGCATAAGATTTGGCAACTCCTTCTGTTGCATTAGCAATAGTTTCTAATTTGGTTAGTCTTTGGATGTAGTTTTCTACTGATTCTTTTCTGGCTCCTGGTCTAGCGGAAGACAAGGTGTCTGCTATTGCAACTAAAACAGCGATAATTGATTGGGGTTCTTGGTCTTCATGATGAGAGGCAATAGCGTCGATAACTTCTTTTTTTTCTTTGTATTTGGAAGCAATAGAAACGCCAATTTCTACGTGGCTTCCTTCCATTTCGTGGTCTAGAGCTTTACCGATGTCATGAAAAAGTCCTGCTCTTCTTGCAAGAATTTCGTTTTCGCCAATTTCAGAGGCAAGTTTACCAGCTAAAAAAGCTACTTCCAAAGAATGTTTCAAAACATTTTGACTGTAACTAATGCGAAAGTGCAGTTTTCCCAAAATTTTAATTAAGTCGGGGTGCATTTCGCCGATTTTAGTAATAAAAGCAGCTTCTTCGCCCATTTCTTTAATAAAATTGTCTACTTCTATGGTTGAAGTTTCTAAGGCTTTTTCGATGCGAGAAGGATGAATTCGCCCATCAGAGACCAAAAATTCTAAAGTTTTTTTGGCAATTTCTCTTCTAATCGGGTCAAAACTACTTAAAATAATGGTGCAAGGGGACTCATCAATAATTAAGTCTACTCCGGTTAAAACTTCCAAAGACTTAATATTTCTGCCTTGGCGCCCAATAATCCGTCCTTTCATATCTTCGTTAGGAATGTTAACAACGCTAATATTTTTTTCTCCTGTAATATCGCCAGCATATTTTTGCATGGCTAAAACTAAAAGAGTTTTGGCTTTTTTAGATGCTTCGCTTTTTGCTTTTTCTTCTTCTTGTTTAATATATGACATCATTTCATAAGTGGTTTGGTCTCTTGTTTCTTTCATTATGATTTGTCTGGCTTGATCTTGCGTTAAGGAAGCTATTTTTTCTAATTGTTGTTTTTGGGTGTTTAAAATTGTTTCTTGTTCTTTGATTTGTTGTTCTAGGTTTTTTTTAGTATGGCTAATTATTTGTTGTTCAGAATCTAAATGCTCTTCTCTTTTATTGAGGCTCTCAGTTCTGTTGTTAAGTAATTCTTCACGACGATTATTTTTGGATTCTAAATCAACAATTATGTTGGTTCTTTGTTCTAAATCCAGTTCTAATTTTTGTCTTAAAGAAGTTATTTCTATTTTGGCATTACGCATCATTTCTTGTTCGCGTTGTTGCAAATCTTTTTCTTTTTCTTTTAGTTTGTTGTCAAATGATTGTTTTTTTTCTTCTAATTTCTTTTGATTAAAAAAAGAATACAAAAAATAGCCGATAATTGATCCACAAATTAAAGCAAAGACAAGAAGGGAACAACCCATTATACAATGAATTCGCCAATAATCACCTTTCATATCCTTGATACCTTTCTTTTGGGGGGGTTAACAAATGTAAAATCATTGTTTTACCTCTTTTTCTTTTTGAATTTAGTTTAATGATTTGTAATGCAAAACAAAAAATAAAAAAATAGGGGGAGATTAGATTTTTTGATGCAATTTTGTCATTAAAACAATAAATAAGTTTGTTTTTTTAAATATTGATAATTAATTTATAATTAATTTTGAATGGGGTGGGTTGGAAGTTTTATTATTTTTTTTAATTTGTTCAGTACAAAATTTCATCGTGAAATGAAAAAATAAAAATGTATAAATTGGGGTTAAAAAAAATAATAAAGTTTGGTTTGTGAAAAAAATTCAGCAAAAACCATGCAAAAAATAATGGTTCTGTTATGAATAGTGGCAAAAATAAAAAAACTGAAAAGCTAACCTTAAAAAGATTAGCTTTTGTAATGAAAAATATTTAATTATTATATATTATTATGTGCTAGCAAAATATTTGAATTTATTAATATAATTAATAATCAAGCTTTTCTTGGCGATTGGTTTTTATTTTGCGAAAGGCTTTTGCTAACGGTGCTTGATAATTTATTAGAAAAAGTTTCTAGTGATTTAGATACTTTCGGAGATTTTATAACTTTTTCAACAATTTCTCCTGATCTTTCAATAAATACATCTTTCCAAGATTTTTTTTCTAAAATCGAAGGGGCTGGGTTTGGGTTTTGTGTTTCATCAGAAAATTGCATTTGTTCAATAACTTCATCAGAAGATGACCCTTGAGGAGATTCTTCTTCTAAAGAAAAAAATATAATAATAGGAATGGCAAGTAATATCACAATAAAAACGCTAGTAATAATGATTTGCTTGGAAGTAAATTTAAAAATAAAATGATATCCTTTGGTTGTTGAATAAAAATCATGCCAAAACTCAAAATATCAAAATAAAGAATAATAAATAATATAAATTGGATTTGAATGCATAATTTTTTAATTTTAATTTGGATTTAAAAATATAGATAATTTTAATAATTTAATTAATGAAATATATAAGATACTAAATAAAAAAAATAGTATCCGTAAATATTATATAATAACTCAAAAAAGTATTTGCAAAATAATGTTAAAATAATGTCAAAAAGGAGTTAAAATAATGATTTAAAAATCTATCTTTTCATTTTTGATGTTGTTTTTGGAATTGTTATTTTCTTTTTTGCGAACTTCTAACAATTTTTGATAACGTTGCTCTAAGGTTTTTTCTTTTTTTTGAATATCTTCAATCACTTTGAGAACTTTTTCCAAAGCCGCTTTCAAATCACAAATAAAGACTTTATCAAAATTTTTCATCGCTTGTAGCACATTTTCAATACATTCAAGTTTTTCTTCGTTGTTTTGAACACTTTCGAAAATTTGAAAATAATAATCAACTGAATTAAGAATAGCAAGTAAAATCGAAGGACTTGTAATGATAACATTGCGTTTAAAAGCATATGATATTATTTCAGGATCGCAATTAATTTGGGCAAAAATACTTTCAGAAGGAATAAACATAATGGCATAAGGGCAGTTGTCTTCTTTGCTGACGTATTTTTGAACTTCTTTAATTCTTTCTTTAATGTGAAATAAAAAGCGACTCTTTAATTCTGTTTGGTTGAAATTGGCTTTAATATAGGCTAGAAAATCTGTGGTAGGAAACTTCGAATCAATAGGAATTTGAACAAATTTACCAGAACCTTTACACATCACATCCACTTTAAGACGATTACCGTTATTGTTTGTTTTTTTCATTAAATATTGTTTTTCAAAAACTAATTTATCTTTAAAATGAGAAACATTTTCCAAAACGCGTGCCAACAAAAATTCTCCAGCTTGTCCTGTTTTATCGTTTTGGCACAATAATTTATGAATGTTTTGCACTTCTTGAAAACCACTTGCATTTTGTTCTCTTAAAACTTTTAAAGAATTTTCCAGATTAATTGTTAAATGTTGGCGAGTATCTTTAATTTCTTTAGTTAAACTATCTTGACTTTGATGAGTTAAATTGTTAATTTTATCATCCAAATGACAAACAACCCTAGATTCTGACTCTAAAAAAGCTTGTTTCACAAAATCTTGGATATTGAATTGCGTTTTTTTCGGTTTGGCAACAAAAAAATAAATAATGAAAGTTACACCACCCAAAATAAGAATCAAAATAACCGATAAAGTTAAGATTAATACAAAAACAATTTGTTCTTGAGGCATTTATTTTGTTATTCCTTTTTCTTTTTTTCTTTTTTAATGTCTTTTAGCTTTGGGATGCATTAAAGTTGATATAAAAAAATACAAAAAATAAAAAACAAAAAACAAAACAAAAATAAAAAAAGGGTTATTATTGAGATTTGTTCTTTAAATATTTTTAATATTTATTTCTTATTTGAAAAACAAATAACATACATAAAATAAAAATGTGTGAAAATGTTTGGGACAAAAAAATAAATATTAAAAATAAATATAAATGCCTAATTGCTAAATTACTAAATTAAGAGAAATGGTGCAAAAAATAAAAGATAAACTGGCGTTTGAGAAGGGATTCGAACCCCCGACCGACGGCTTAGAAGGCCGTTGCTCTATCCAGCTGAGCTACTCAAACGAACATACAACAAATATTATACTATAAAATCATTGTTTTGGACAAAAAAAAGCAATTAAAGTAGTGAAGATAGTTTCTTTATTTAAATCCTCAAAGAAAAAACGATCCAAAAGTCATTAAATATCTATTAAATAAAAAAAGTTTGCACAAATACATAAAAAAAGTATATAATAATAATGTTGATTTTTAATTTCTAAATAATTTCTAAATAATTTCTAAATAATTTCTAAATAATTTCTAAATAATTTCTAAATAATTTCTAAATAATTTCTAAATAATTTCTAAATAATTTCTAAATAATTTCTAAATAATTTCTAAATAATTTCTAAATAATTTCTAAATAATTTCTAAATAATTTCTAAATAATTTCTAAATAATTTCTAAATAATTTCTAAATAATTTCTAAATAATTTCTAAATAATTTCTAAATAATTTCTAAATAATGTCTAAATAATGTCTAAATAATGTCTAAATAATGTCTAAATAATGTCTAAATAATGTCTAAATAATGTCTAAATAATGTCTAAATAATGTCTAAATTAAAACAAAAAATACAAAATTTTTTAAAAATGTTTTCAAGAAAAAAATAATTTACAAATCACAAAAATCATTAACGAAAGACAAGTATTTTTATCCAACAAAACTAAGGTAGCCTTTTCAAACCTTATCATTCAACAATAAGAGACGAATTTGGTCAGGTCTTGATTGAAGCAGCCATAAGTTATTTTTATTGTGTGGAAGATAGGGTTTGAAAAGGTTATTTTTAATATAAAAGACCCAAAAAACAATTTTTAAAACAACAATTCAATGCATAAAATTAAAAAAACAAAAAAATAAATTTTTATTAATGAATTTTGGCAAAAAAACTTTCGAAAAATAACAATTTCACAACTAAAAAATAAAGGAAAAGGAGCAATCATATGAATGTTTCATTTTTTCAAAAAGAAAAAGAATTTAAATTATTAACTAATATTTACAACTCTTTACAAGGAGAACCATTTTTAACCCAAGAAACAACATTAAAAGGAAAAGAAACCAAAGTAGAATTTTATTATTTGGATCAAAGCAAATATTATAGTACTCTTTTTCAATCACGCCAATTTGCTGTTTGGACTGCTGATAAAGGAGTGTGCCGCCTTTTGGTTGAAAAAAAATATTACGAAGAGTTTGGAGCTTTTTATCAAAAAGATATAAACGATATGTGGCTAGATTTTATATGGCAGATTTTCCAAAAAGAAGCTACTTTAATCAAAACAATAAAATTGTTATTTGTGGCAGTTTTAGTGCCTATTTTATTAAATGCTTTTTTGCTTAGTGGACAAATTTCTGTTTGGTTAAGAATTCCTGCTTTTGTTGTATTGATATCTTCTTGTTTTTCTATGAATTATTGGATGAAAAACCAACAAAAAAAATTACACATATTTAGAGATAAAAAATTACAAGAAACATTGGACAAAATCCAAGAAACATTAGGAATAGAACTTTACGAATCATTAAAAGAAAAACAAAAACAATTCAATCCAACTTTTTTTGAACCCAAATCCGACCAAAATCCCAATGAAGACAACCCCAAAAACAAAGACAACACAATAGACGAAACAAACGAATTAAATTAAACAAATGATAAATAAATGATTATAAAACCCAAAAAAACAATCAAGAAAGGTACTCAAATGATCTACGATAGTATTGTTATTGGAGCAGGACATGCAGGTGTTGAAGCTGCTTTAATATTGGCAAAAAAACATAATACTTTACTCATTACAGGCTCCTTAAAACAAGTTGCTTCCTTACCTTGCAATCCTTCTATCGGAGGTCCTGCCAAAGGTGTTGTAGTACGTGAAATAGATGCTTTAGGTGGTGTTATGGCAAAAGCTGCAGATCTTGCACAAATTCAGATCAAAATGCTTAACTCTTCCAAAGGTCCTGCAGTAAGAGCTTTAAGAGCTCAAATTGATAAATTAGAATATCCTCAAATTATTTTAGAAATATTACAAAAAACCCTCAATTTAACTCTATTGGAAGGGCTCGTAAACAATCTAGTCATCCAAAACAACCAAGTTCAAGGAGTCTGTCTTATTGATGGAACAAAAATTAATGCCAAAACTGTCATTATCACTACAGGAACTTATTTAGCAAGCCAAATTTTAATTGGAAATACCAAAAAATCCTCGGGACCTAATGGCGTTCCTACAACTTACGGTATCAGCGCTCAATTAAAAGAATTAGGTTTTGAAGTTATTCGTTTAAAAACAGGCACACCACCAAGAGTTAAAAAAAACAGCATTGATTATAGCCAAACCAAAATACAAATGGGAGATAATTTAGAACAAATATTTAGTTTTGTTCCCCAAACAAATCAAAGACCCCAAGAACCATGTTTTTTAACTCACACCAACCAAACCACCCACCAAGTTATCCAAAAACATTTAAACCAATCAGCTATGTATGGAGGTTGTGTTGAAGGCACAGGCCCTCGTTATTGCCCTTCTATCGAAGATAAAGTAGTAAGATTTTGTGATAAAAACAGTCATCAAATTTTTATTGAACCAGAAAGCCTATCTTTGGATGAAATGTATCTACAAGGACTTTCTACCAGCATGCCTCAACACGTTCAACACGAAATCCTTAAAACTATTCCAGGATTACAAAACGCCCAAATCACTAAATATGCTTATGCTATCGAATACGATGCTTTTAATCCCAACCAACTCAAACACAGTTTA
Organism: 'Santalum album' aster yellows phytoplasma; assembly: GCF_018283495.1. NCBI lineage: Bacteria > Bacillati > Mycoplasmatota > Mollicutes > Acholeplasmatales > Acholeplasmataceae > Candidatus Phytoplasma > 'Santalum album' aster yellows phytoplasma. Next base: position 24,800 of record NZ_JAGVSK010000003.1, on the reverse strand, counting down.
GAGACTAAAAAAATCCAAAATCTCTTTTTAGCAGGACAAATGAACGGCACCAGCGGTTATGAAGAAGCTGCTTGTCAAGGGCTTATGGCAGGAATTAATGCTTCTTTAAAACTCCAAAATAAACCTCCTTTTGTGTTAAAAAGAAATGAAGCCTATATTGGTGTTTTGATCGATGATTTAATCACTAAGGGCGCCAAAGAACCATACCGTCTTTTGACATCACGCGCGGAATTTCGTTTATTATTAAGACACGACAATGCCGATTTGCGCCTCAAAGATTACGGATATCAACTAGGTTTGATTGATGAAAAAGATTATAACAATTTTCAAAACAAAAAAGCTAAAATCAACCTTTTATTAGAAAAAAGCAAAAATTATGAAATTTTAGTTAATTCAGATAATCTATCTTATTTAAAACAACAAAACTCAGCTAGTCTTGGAGAAAAAACCACATTAGCACAACTACTAAAAAGATCAGAATTAAATTTTTGCACTTTACAACATTTTTTACAGGAAAAAGCAGATAAAACCATTTATGAACAAATAGAAATACAAATCAAATACGAAGGTTATATTGCTAAAGCCCAAAAAGAAGCTCAAAAATTAGCAAGGTTAGAACAAAAAAAAATTCCTAGCAAAATCAATTACGCAGATATTAAAAATTTATCAAAAGAAGCTCAAGAAAAACTTGATTTAATCAAACCCCAAACTTTAGGACAAGCAACAAGAATATTAGGAGTCAATCAAGTTGATATTTCGATTTTATTAGTTTATTTGGAAAAACATCATGCTTTACTTTGAATCATTAAAAGACAAATTTGCACTCAACGAAAAGCAATTAAACAAGTTTGTTTTTTACTATGAATTTTTAAAACAAGAAAACCAAAAAATGAACCTTACTTCTCTAATATCTTTATCTGATGTTTGCTATAAACATTTTTATGATTCTTTAATTTTAAAAGAAATATTTAACTTTAATACTGTAACTAATCTTTGTGATGTTGGCTCGGGTGCTGGCTTTCCTAGCTTTCCTTTAAAAATTCTTTTTCCTCATTTAAAAATTGTAATCATTGAATCATCTTTAAAAAAAATCAATTTCTTAAAACAATTAGAAAGCCATTTGGAATTAGATAATATATGTTTTTTTCACCAAAGAGTAGAACAATATGACATAGACAAAAATGGCAGTTATGATTGTGTTGTTGCTCGCGCTTTGGCTAGATTGGAAATTATCTTAAAATGGTGTGTTCCTTTAGTGAAAAAAAAGGGTTATTTTATTGCTATGAAAGGTAAAAACTTTCAACAAGAATTAGAAGCTAACAAAAAGATAATTAAGCAAATAAGAGTTAAATTAGTTAGTGCAAAAACATTGGAATTACCAATGCAATTAGGAACAAGAACTAATTTATTATTCCAAACCGAATAAAAAAGGTAATATAATAAAAAAAAGATCACGAATATTCGTGATCTTTTTTATTTTCTTTCTTGATCTTTACCAAATAACCTTAGCAAAATTAACATTATTCTTAAAAAAATTTCAATTAAAGTTGTTGCAAAAGCCAAAGAAACTTGCCATTCATATTTTTTAGGCATTCCTTGTTTAATCATTTGTTCGGTGTAATCAAAATGAAGTGCTAAAAACATAAATACAAATCCTAACATAATTAAACTAATAGGAAGAGTTAAAAAGCTATTGTAAATAATATTTTCAATTGTCCAAATGCCGCATAAAGACAACACTAAACGAACTATATAAGAAACCGCCAAAGCAAAAGAACAATATAGCATAATTTGTCTAAATCTATTTGTTACTTTTATAAAACCTTTATAATAAGCATGGGACATTGCAACAAAGACGATAAAGGTTGCAAAAATAGCCATAAAGGCAATTTCAACTAAATTGGCATAAACTAAATTTAGAACAACAAAAATAATTGATAAAATTATTCCTTCTATAAAAGAATAAATTAATCCACAAGCTTTAGAAATTTCAACTTGTTTTAATCCTGCAGAATAAATGCCATAATTTATAAAACCTAACGCAATCATGGAAAAACAAATTGCATTAATATTTGGATTTTTTAATATCACGGGTTTTAGAATTGGGTAAAAAAACATTGAAGTGATTGCTGTAACACATAAAAGCAAAATTGTTTTTAAAGCAATTCCTTTACGAGTAGCAATATTATTATAAGTAGTTGTTTCAAATAAAGAAAGAAAGTTATTTTTAATTTGGGTAAACGAATTATTTACTTTATTGGATTCCATTTAAACCACCTTTTTTAATTTTATTTATTATTAAAATTAAATTTATTTTATTATTCTTATTATTTAAAAAAATATTTACATCTTTTTTAACTTGCTTAATAAACAAGCACATATATATTTTACCTTTTTTTAAAAATTAATTGGAAGATATTTTGCTTTTTTATTGCAAAAAATGACAAAAAGTGGTGTTTTTTTTGGTTAGTGTTGTGAAATTTGATAATAAATAGCGTTTTTTTGGCACACAACTAATTTTTTTATAAGTGTTTAAAATGTCATTATTGCCAAATTTGCATCTTTTAGTTGAGTTGGGTTAGATTTGTGGAGTTTTAAAAAGCGATAAAAAGGCAAAAGGGCAAAAAGGGGCAAAATACAAAATAAAAAATAGTTAAAAAAGATAAAAACCCACATAATGTGGGTTTTATTTATTAATAAGGTTGGGTATAATGAATTTTTAGTTAAGAAGTTTGGAAACTGATCCTGCACCAACTGTTTTTCCACCTTCACGAATAGAAAATTTAGTTCCTTCTTCGATAGCAATTGGGTTGTTAAGGGTAACTACTAATTCAGCGTTGTCACCTGGCATTACCATTTTAACATCACCTTGTAATTCAACTACTCCTGTAATATCTGTAGTACGGAAATAGAATTGAGGACGGTATTGAGAGAAAAAGGCAGTGTGACGTCCTCCTTCTTCTTTAGTTAAAACATAAACTTGAGCAACAAATTTAGAATGAGGCTTAACAGAACCTGGTTTAGCTAAAACTTGTCCACGTTGTACGTCTTCACGGTTAATTCCACGTAATAAAGCTCCAACGTTGTCTCCTGCTTGAGCAAAATCTAGGTCTTTTTTAAACATTTCTACTGCAGTTACAATAGTTTTTCTAGTTTCTTTAAGTCCTACGATTTCTACTTCATCACCAGCTTTTACTTGACCTCTTTCTACTCTACCAGTAACAACAGTTCCTCTACCAGTAATAGTGAAAACATCTTCTACAGGCATTAAGAAAGGTTTGTCAACTTCGCGCACCGGGTCTTCAATGTAGGTGTCTAGAGTTTCGATTAATTCGTTTACTTGAGCAACGTAATGAGCGTCACCTTCTAAAGCTTTTAATGCAGATCCTCTAATAACAGGAATGTCGTCTCCTGGGAAATCGTATTGAGATAATAATTCACGAACTTCCATTTCTACTAATTCTAAAATTTGTTCGTCTGGGGAAAGATCACATTTATTTAAGAAAACAACAATTTTTGGAACACCAACTTGGCGCGCTAATAAAATGTGTTCTCTAGTTTGAGGCATAACACTATCTGCACCAGAAACAACTAAAATAGCAGCATCCATTTGAGCAGCACCAGTAATCATGTTTTTAACATAATCGGCGTGTCCAGGACAGTCAACGTGAGCATAGTGACGTTTTTCTGTTTCATATTCTACGTGTGAAGTTTTAATAGTGATTCCACGTTCTCTTTCTTCAGGAGCATTATCAATTTGATCATAAGCTCTACTTTTAGCCAAGCCACGAGTAGACAAAACTTGGGTAATAGCTGCTGTAAGAGTAGTTTTACCGTGGTCTACGTGTCCAATAGTACCTACATTTAAATGCGGTTTGTTTCGTATAAATTTTTCATTAGCCATTTTTCAAAGGCCTCCTTTTATTATGTTTTAAGGTTTGTTTTAAAAATATATTTACCATTTAAATTTTAACTTATTTTTGGCTTTTCACAACTATTTTGTTAATAAAAATGTTTTTTAGTGTAAGGTTGTCTAAGCTCGTTTTTTAATAATTTCTTCAGTGATGCTTTTAGGAGCTTTTTCATATTTAGCAAATTGCATAATAAAAGTAGCTCTTCCTTGAGTATTGGAACGCAAAACAGTAGCATATCCAAACATTTCAGAAAGGGGAACAAACGCTCTAATAGAAACAGCGTTGGCGCGTGATTCTTGGTTTTCTAATCTACCTCTTCTAGAAGTTAGATCACCAATAACATTTCCTACATAATCGTTGGGAGTAACTACTTCAACGTCCATAATAGGTTCTAAAATGACTGGGGTTCCTTTGGTTTTGGTTTCTTTTAATGCCATGGAAGCGGCAATTTTAAAAGCCATTTCGGAAGAATCGACATCATGGTAAGAGCCATCAAATAAAGTTGCTTTAACATCAATAATTTGATATCCAGCTACAATACCACCAGCAAGAGCTTCTTGAATTCCTTTTTGAACTGCAGGAACGTATTCACGAGGAACTACACCACCTACAATTTTATTAACGAATTCAAAACCTTTTCCAGGATTTGGTTCAAAACGCATCCACACATGTCCGTATTGTCCACGACCACCTGATTGACGAATGAATTTTCCTTCTGTCTCAGTTTCTTGGGTGATTGTTTCGCGGTATGCTACTTGAGGTTCTGTAACATTTGCTTGTACTTTGAATTCTCTTTTAAGACGTTCAATAATGATATCTAAATGAAGTTCACCCATTCCAGCAATAATAGTTTGCCCGGTTTCATGATTGGAAAAAACCTTAAATGTAGGGTCTTCTTCAGCTAATTTTGCAAGGGCAATACCCATTTTATCTTGGTCAGCTTTAGTTTTTGGTTCTACTGCAATTTCAATTACTGGTTCTGGGAAATTCATTGATTCTAAGACGATGGTTTGTCCTTCTGATACTAAAGTGTCTCCTGTAGTAGTTGCTTTTAATCCTACAACTGCTAAAATATCGCCTGTGTAGGCTTCTTTTACTTCTTCACGAGAATTAGCATGCATTTGTAATAAGCGTCCAAAACGTTCTTTGGTTCCTTTAGTAGCGTTAGTTACGTAAGAACCAGCTTTAACTGAACCTGAATAGATACGGAAAAAGGTTAATTTTCCTACATAAGGATCGGTCATCACTTTGAAAGCTAGAGCTGTGAAGGGTTCTTCATCTAATCCGGTGCGCACAATTTCTTGGTTGTCAGAATCAAAACCAACAATAGCTGCAACATCACAAGGAGCAGGAAGGTAGTCAACAATAGCGTCTAACATTTTAACAACACCCTTATTTTTGAAAGAAGAACCACAAAGAACTGGGAAAAAGGAAGCTTGTAAGGTTGCTTTTCTAATGGAATTTTTCAACATTTCAGAAGAGATTGGTTTTTCTTCTAAATAATACATCATTAATTCTTCGTCTAGGGTAGATAAAGTTTCTATTAATTCGTTTCTTTTAGTTTGGGTAATTGATTCTAAATCGCTAGGAATAGGAACTACTTTTCCTGTTTCTGGGGAAGTGTTATCATATTCAAAAGCATTCATTTCTACTAAATCAATGATACCATTAAAGTCATTTTCTGAGCCAATTGGCCATTGAATAGCGCTTGCATGAACTCCTAAGCGTTGTTTAAGGGTTTCAATTGCATAAGCAAAATCAGCGCCTACTTTATCCATTTTGTTAACAAAAATAACTCTTGGGACTTTATATTCACTAGCTTGGCGCCAAACAGTTTCAGTTTGTGGTTCTACTCCTGCCTGAGCATCAATAACTGTTACTGCTCCATCCAAAACTCTAAGAGAGCGCGAAACTTCCACCGTAAAATCAACGTGTCCGGGAGTGTCAATAATATTGATACGGTGATCTTTCCAAAAAGCAGTAGTAGCAGCAGAGGTGATAGTGATTCCTCTTTCTTGTTCTTGTTCCATCCAATCCATCTGAGAAGCGCCATCATGGGTTTCTCCGATTTTATGAATTTTTCCGGTGTGGAACAAAATTCTTTCTGTAGTGGTGGTTTTTCCTGCATCAATATGAGCAATAATGCCAATATTACGAGTTTTTTCTAATGAAAACTGACGTGCCATCTTTTATTCTCCTATAAGTTACAATCACCAACGATAATGAGCAAAGGCTTTATTAGCTTCTGCCATGCGATGCGTTTCTTCTCTTTTTTTAACTAATACTCCGTTACCTAAAGAAGCATCTACTATTTCTTTGGTAAGTCTTTCTTCCATTGTTTTTTCATTGCTTTCTTTAGTGTATTTAACAATCCATCTTAATCCTAAAGACTGGCGTCTTTCGGGACGAACTTCGGAAGGCACTTGGTAATTTTGACCACCCACACGACGCGTGCGTACTTCTAATACAGGCATAATATTGTTTAGGGCTTCATGAAAAACTTCAATAGGCTCGCGGTTAGTGATAGTTTTTACTTGTTTTAAAGCTTGATAAAAAATAGTTTGAGCTTTACCTTTTTTGCCGTCTTCCATAATGATGTTAATGATTTTAGTAACTAATTTAGAATTGTAAACAGGATCTGGCTGTACATCTCTTTTTTTAATATGACCTTTACGGGACACAAAAATTCACCTACTTTCTTTATTTTATTTATTTTTTTGGGGATTTGTGATTTTTTTATTATTTATTTTTTATTCTTTGTAATTGTAATTATTTTTTTTCTTTAGGTAATTTAGAGCCGTACTTAGAACGCCCTTGTTTGCGGTTAGCAACACCAGTAGCATCTAGAGCACCACGAACGATATGATAACGCACACCAGGAAGGTCTTTTACGCGTCCGCCACGAACTAAAACAGAGCTATGTTCTTGTAAGGAGTGTCCCACGCCTGGAATGTAGGCAGTTACTTCAGAACCATTACTTAGGCGCACTCTTGCAAATTTACGTAAAGCTGAGTTTGGTTTTTTTGGAGTCATGGTAGTTACACGCAGACAAACACCCATTTTTTGAGGAGAATTGTAATATTTAGCTTTTTTTTGCAAAACATTAAAACCGTAACTTAGAGCAGGTGCTTTAGTTTTGGAAGTTTTACTGCTACGACGTTTTTTGATTAATTGAGAAACAGTAGACATTTTTTATTTCCTTTCTTTTTTTAATTTTGGTAAGTTTTTTCAGCAAGTTCAGAAGTGGTTGCAGGTTCTTTTGGATATTTAAATAAAGTAGTTTCTAAAATACCTGTTCCTGCAGGAATTAAGCCACCAATAATAACATTTTCTTTAAGTCCGTAAAGATGGTCGGTTTTTCCTTTGATGGCAGCATCGATTAGAATTTTAGTAGTTTCTTGGAAAGATGCAGCTGACAGTAAAGAATCACTTCTTAAAGAAGAACGCGTAATTCCTAAAATAATGGGGCGCCCCACTGCTAAAAGTTTGTTTTCTTCTAACATTTTTAAATTAGCTTTTTTAAAGTTATTAATAGTAATTTCTGTGCCAGGTAAAAGTTGAGTATCACCTTCATCAATAATTAAAATTTGTTTAAACATTTGGTGAATAATAATTTCGATGTGTTTGTCGCTGATATAAACATTTTGGGCACGATAAACTTTTTGTACTTCTTCTAAGATGTATTTTTGAGCCTCTGTTGTGCCTGCCACTCTTAAAAGTTCTTTTAGATCAACCGAACCAGAAGTTAGTTTTTGACCGGGATAAACACTGTTGTTTTTACTTACTAAAATATCGACATTAGGTTCCAAAATATAACGGTGCTCTGTGTCAGGGTCATTTTCTTCTGTGATTACAATTTCTGGATTTTGGGAACGGATTTTATCAATTTTTTTGATTTTTCCTTTTAATTCGCTGATTAGCGCTTTTCCTTTAGGTTTGCGTACTTCAAATAATTCTTCGATCCTTGGAAGACCTTGAGTAATATCTGAGGCAGAAGCAACTCCTCCAGTATGGAAAGTTCTCATAGTTAATTGAGTTCCTGGTTCCCCAATGGATTGAGCAGCAATAACACCAACAGCTTCGCCAATTTCTACTAATTTATTGGTAGCTAGATTGACGCCGTAGTCTTTGGCGCAAATACCATATTCACAATTACAAGTTAAAATGCTTCTAATAGGAACTTTTTTAATTTTGGCAGTAATAACTTCTTGGGCTTTGGACTCAGTAATTAATTCATTGCGCGCTATAATAAGGGCGTTGGTTTTGGGATGACAAATGTCGCAACTAGCAAAGCGTCCCATAATGCGTTGTTTGAGGGAAACAATTTCTTTGCCGTCGCTAATCATAGCTTCTACAACAAAACCGCGGTCACTATTGCAGTCTTCTTTGATAACAACAATATCTTGAGTTACGTCAACTAAACGACGCGTTAGATAACCTGACTCGGCTGTTTTGAGGGCAGTGTCAGTTGAACCTTTACGGGCTCCGTGAGTAGAGATGAAAAACTCAGAAACTTTCAGACCTTCTCGGAAAGAAGCTTTAACAGGGACTTCAATAATTTCACCTTTAGGGTTATTCATTAACCCTCTCATCCCTGCTAATTGAGTAAAGTTAGAAACACTACCACGTGCGCCACTTTCGCTCATCATAAAAATGTGGTTGTCTTGTTGAAATTCTTTCATCAAGCCTTCTTGAATTTCATCACGAATAGTTTTCCATTCGTTAATTACTAAACGACGACGTTCGGCATCTGTTAAAAAACCATCGTTGTACCAAGTCTCAATTTGAATATTGCGGGCTTCTACTTCTTGTAACAATTCTTGTTTATTGGAGTAAGTATTGATGTCTGCAAATGAAACTGTAATTCCTGCGATAGTAGAATACTTGAAACCTAAGTTTTTGATGTGATCTAGCATTTTGGAAGTTTCTGTAATTTTCATTTGTTTGAAAAAACATGCAATAATCATAGATAGGAATTTTTTGTTAAAAGGTTTAGGGGTGGGAAGTTTTTTTAGGAATTGTTTGGGGTTGGTTCCTGGAGCTAAAAAATAAGCATCAGGGGTTTTGACATCCAAATTAAACTGAGTTGGTTCGTTAATGTAGGGGAAACTTGGAGGCAAAATGTCATTAAAAATTAATTTTCCTAAAGTAGTCATTAAATATTTTTGACGTTGTTCTTCGGTAAATGATAAATTAATTGCTTGTGGTTTGATAAAAATTCTTGTGTGAAGGTGGATTTCTTTATTTTGATAAGCGGTTTTGGCTTCGTTGATGTCAGCAAAAAAAGCTCCTTCATTGCGATGTTTGTATTGGTGTTCTGCAGTTCTTTGGGCAGCATCATAGCTGTTTATAGTGCGATCTTTTTTTTCTTCAATGGTTAAATAGTAGTTTCCTAAAACCATATCTTGGGAAGGTGTTACTACTGGATTACCATTTTTAGGGTCTAAAATGTTGTTCGAAACAAGCATCAATAAGCGTGCTTCGGCTTGAGCTTCTAAAGAAAGAGGGACATAAATTGCCATCTGGTCGCCATCAAAATCGGCATTAAAGGAAGGCGTAACTAAAGGGTGGAGGCGAATGGCTTTACCGTCAATTAATTTAGGATCAAAAGCTTGAATTCCTAAACGGTGTAGTGTTGGGGCGCGGTTTAAAAGGACCGGGTGTTCTTTGACTACTTCTTCTAAGGCGTTCCAAACTTCTTCATTCATTTTTTCATAAATGGTGTTGGCGTTTTTTTTGTCAATGCCTTTGGTTTCTTGTAGTTTTTTCAAAATGAAAGGTTTGAACAAAATAATTGCCATTTCACGAGGCACACCGCATTGGTGCATTTCTAAATCAGGACCTACAATAATTACGGATCGTCCCGAATAATCCACTCTTTTACCTAAAAGATTTTGACGGAAACGCCCTTGTTTACCGCGTAGCATTTCGGATAAAGATTTAAGCGGGCGATTTTTTTCGACGTTGTTAACGTTTTTTTTGCTAGTTTTGGCATTATCAAATAAAGCATCAACTGCTTCTTGTAGCATTCTTTTTTCATTTTTAATGATTAAACGAGGGGCTTTTTGGAGCATTTGTTTTTTTAAACGATTGTTGCGATTAAGGATGCGGCGGTAAAGATCGTTGACTTCAGTAGTGGCAAAACGACCACCATCTAAAGGAACCATCGGTCTTAATCCCGGAGGCAATACAGGAATAACATCCATTACCATCCATTCAGGTTTGTTGTCTGATTGATGAAAAGATTCGATGATTTCTAGTCTTTTAATAATGTTTTCTCTTTTTTGTTTGGAATTTTCCGATAAAGATTTGCGAAGGACTTTGATAGTTTTTTCTAAATTGAGATTTTCTAGTAATTTTTTAACCGCTTCGGCACCTGTTAAAGCTACAAAAGCGTTTCCAAATTCATAAAGAGCTTCACTGTATTGGGTTTCTGTAATAATTTCTTTAGGTTTGAATTCGGTTTTTCCAGGATCAATTACAACGTAAGAAACATAATAAACTATTTCTTCTAATTGTTTAGTTTTGATGTTTAAAAGAATAGCTAAACGGCTGGGAGAAGAGTTAAGGTACCAAGTGTGGACGATGGGGGTTTGTAATTCGATGTGTCCCATTCTTTCACGACGCACTTTGGTTTCGGTAAATTCAACTCCACATTTGTTACAAAATTGACTTTTGATGTTGACTTGTTTTTTAGAACAAGCACATTGGAAATCAACTACTGGACCAAAAATCTTTTGACAAAATAATCCTGATATCTCTGGTTTATAGGTGCGATAGTTAATTGTTTCGTAGCTAGTAACCTCACCATAAGACCACTGTCTGATTTCTTCAGGAGCAGCTAAACGGATTTTAAAATAATCATAATCTCTACTACCGTATTCTTTGTCAGATGAAATAGAAGGGAAGTGGTTGTATAAATTAAATAGGTCGTTTAATTTTTGAAAAGCAAGGGGATTGGTTTCAAATGCTTTTGTAAGGACAGCCATTTTAGTTTGTAAAAGATCTTGAAAATCTTCCATTCCTAGTTCAGTAAGAATGTTAATAACGGCTTCACTCAAATCTAGATTTTGTAAATTGCGAGGTAGGGCGAAGTTTTTGAGGATAGGTAAAACTTCTAAAAAAGCTTCTTGCAGTAAAAGCCTTAACTCTTCTAAAGTAAAAGTGTTAAAATCTTCCAAAGTATTGATTCCAGAAAGTTTTAATTTTTCTAAAACTTGAGATGAAAGATTTAAAGTTTCTACTGAAGTAAATAATCTGTTATCACTCATCTTTAATTATAACCTTCCTTTTTGTAATCAATTAAGGATTTATTAACTTCATTTTCTTTAGTATCGGTTTTGATTAGTTCTACATACAATCCTAAAGATTGCAATTCTTTAATGAAAACTCGGAAACTTTCAGGAATGCTTGGTTTAGGCAGTGGAGTTCCTTGCACGATGGCACTGTAAGTTTTGTTTCTACCTACAATATCGTCACTTTTAACTGTTAAAATTTCTTGTAAGGTATGAGCAGCTCCATAAGCATAAAGCGCCCATACTTCCATTTCACCGAAGCGTTGTCCACCGTTTTGGACTTTTCCTCCCATAGGTTGTTGGGTCACTAAAGTGTATGGTCCTACGTTTCTGGCATGGAGTTTGTCATCTACCATGTGAGATAATTTAACCATATACATAACTCCTACAGAAATACGACTGTCATAAGGTTCGCCGGTGCGTCCGTCATATAAAACCATTTTGCCATCAGGATCTAAATTGGCTTCTTTCATGATTTCTTTAAGGTCGTAGTCATTAACGCCGTCAAAAACAGGAGTTGCCACTTTGATGCCTAATTTTTTGGCAGCCATTCCTAAATGGATTTCTAAAATTTGTCCAATGTTCATCCTACTAGGAACTCCTAAAGGATTTAACATGATATCAATTGGGGTGCCGTCTGCCATATAAGGAAGGTCTTCTTTAGGTAAGATGCGAGAAATTACACCTTTGTTCCCGTGGCGTCCTGCCATTTTGTCGCCTTCGTTGATTTTACGTTTTTTAGCGATGAAAACACGGATGTTTTCGTTGACACCAGCAGGAAGAATATCACCGTTTTTTCTGGAGAAATAATGAACACTTTGAACGATCCCCCCTTCACCAAAAGGAACCCTTAAAGAAGAGTCTTTGTATTCGCGGGCTTTTTCACCAATTACAATTTGAATTAATTTTTCAGAAGGAGAAGGTTCAATGTTTCCTTGAGGAGTTATTTTACCTACTAAAATATCTCCTTCTTTAACTTCGGAACCAGGAATAATAATTCCTCTTTCGTCAAGGTTTTTAATAGCATCAGCGCCCACGTTGGGAACTTCTCTAGTGATTTCTTCTTGACCGCTACCTTTTTTTAATTCTCTAGTTTGAACTTCGTATTTATCAATGTGGATTGAAGTGTAGACATCGTGTTTGACTAATTCTTCTGACATAATGATGGCATCTTCATAGTTATAACCTTCCCAAGTCATAAAAGCCACTGTAACATTTCTGCCAAGTGCTAATTCGCCTTGAGATGTAGAAGGTCCACTTACTAAAATATCGCCTTCATTGATTTGTTCTCCCAAAACTACAATCGGTTTTTGCAATACTAAAGTGTCTTGGTTGGATTTGGCAAAATTGATGAGGGTGTATTCGGCTTGGTGTTCTTTGTAGTTGTTCTCGTATAAAGCCTTGGCTTGGGCGTAGGTAAATTCTTGGGTAGTATCGTAAAGGGTTTTGCCATTTAATGAAACATTTTGGTTGGGTTTTTTAGTGATAATTATTTTTTGAGCATCAACATAAGTAACAAATCCTGATTCGCGAGCAATAATTAAGCAACCTGAGTCTTTGGCAGCGCGATATTCAACACCTGTTCCTACAATAGGAGATTCAGGGATTAATAAAGGGACTGCTTGACGTTGCATGTTGGCTCCCATTAAAGCTCTGGAAGCGTCGTTGTGTTCTAAAAAGGGGATCGAAGAAGTTGCAACAGAGACAATTTGTTTAGGAGAAACGTCAGCATATGTTATTTGGCTTCTTTCAAAAATGCCTGTTTCACCGTTTCTACGAGCAATTATTTTTTTGTCTTTAAAAGCATTATTGGCATCCAAAACAAACCCAGCTGAGGCAATAATTTCTTCTTTTTCTTGGTCAGCTGTTAAATAATCTATGTGGCGCGAAAGGGTAGTTTTCCCGTCTTGGTGCAAAACCTTAAAGAAAGGAGTTTGGATAAAACCGCACTTATTGACTTTGGCATAAGTGGAAAGGGATGTGATAAGTCCGATGGAAGGTCCTTCAGGAGTTTCAATGGGGCATAATCTGCCGTAGTGGGAATTGTGCACGTCGCGCACTTCAATGCCTGCACGATCACGATTAATTCCTCCGATACCTAAAGCTGATACCCTTCTTTTTTGGGTTAATTCTGCTAAAGGATTGATTTGATCCATGAATTGCGATAAGCGTGAACTTGTGAAAAAAGTTTTGATTACACTCATTAAAAAAGTAAAATTAACTAGGTCTCCTGGACCGTTAACTTCGCTGAATTTGCTAGTGGAAATCATATCTTTGATATTTTTTTCAGCTCTGGTAAGACCAATTCGGAATTGGTTTTTTAACAATTCTCCAATTAATCTTAAACGACGATTCCCTAAATGATCAATATCATCAACAGTGCCTACGTTTTCATAAAGATTCAAATAATAATTAATACTTGCAATAACATCTGATAAAGTGATGTGTTTTTTGGTTTCTCTTTGGTCGTTTCCAATAAGTTTGACTTTGTGATATAGCTTGCCTGATTCGTCTTTTGAAGTATAGACTTCTAAAATTTCGTTAAAAACTCCTTTACGGTCTGCTTCTTTTTGATAAATATCTTTAGTTCCTAAGAAAAATTTAGATACTTTTTCATCAAGAGTGTGAATATTGTGTCTTAAATGATTGATAATATCGTCGTTAACTAAAGTATCTTTAGCTACTAAAACTTCACCAGTACGAGAGTTGATGATGTTAGTTTTGGTGAATAATTCGTTTTTTTGGGGGTTTTTTTTATATGCTAAAATCTCTTCATCAGTTTCGTTTTCTAAATTATGTTTAGCGTCGAAGATTTCTTGGAGCAAAAAATGACGATTTTGTTTCAGGATTGCAATTTTTTCTTTGGTTAAAAGTTCGTCTTGTGCAATTATTATTTCTTGAGTTTTGGGATTGACAAAATCACAAGCTAAATAAGTGTTTTCAGCTCGGGTAAGAACGTCTAGTTTTTTGTTAAATTTGTATCTTCCCACTTTAGCCAGATCGTATTTTTTTTGATCAAAAAGTCTTGTTCTGATAAAATCTCTAGCAGTGTCGACAGGAACTTTTTCGCCTTGACGGATTTTAGAATACAGTTCTACCAAAGCATTGTCTGAGTCCATATCAGTTTCTTTATCAAAAACAGAATCAAGGATAGCGCTTTTGCCAAAGACATTTTCGATTGCTTCTTTGCTGTCAAAACCTAGAGCATAAATAAAATTAGACAAGGGGATTTTTTTGGAACGATCTAGTTTGGCATACAAAATTTCTTTAGAGCCTTCTTCGTATTCAATCCAAGCACCACGTGAAGGAATTACTTGTCCAGAATAAGTGGTTCTGTTGAGTTTGCTGTCAAAATTGCCTGCAAAATACACGCTAGCGGAACGTACAATTTGAGAAACTACTACTCTTTCAGTACCGTTGATAACAAAAGTCCCAGTGGGAGTCATTAGAGGCAATTCAGTAAGTAAAATATTGCTTTGTTTAGTTTCGCCAGTTAAAACATTTTCTAAAGTAGTTTTGACAAATAATTGGGCAACATAACTTATATCTTTAATTTTAGTTTCTTCAATGCTATATTTTGGGGGTGCTAAAAAATAATCATCAAAGTGAATTTTTAAATCCCCATTATAACTTTCAATAGGACAAAAATCCTGCAACAATTCTTTAATACCGTGTTTTAAAAACCAATCAAAAGATTGGTTTTGAATTTCAATTAAATTGGGCAAATCAACATCATAAATTGTTTTAGAATAATTACGACGTTGTGCTTTTTTGCCATATTTGACATTATGATAAACCATCTTATGCTCCTATAAATTATTAATTGGTAGTTTGTTTTGCCAAAATCTTTATTTTTAATTGTGTCTTTGCGATTTTTGGGTTTTGGGGGTGGGGTATAAAAATAAAAACAATGCAAGACTAAAAAACCTGAGAAAACTCAGGTTTTTATATTACTTACAAGATAATAATTTATTGAAGTTCAACAACTGCTCCAGCTTGTTCTAACTTGTTTTTGATATCTTCTGCTAAAGCTTTGGAAACATTTTCTTTTACTTTAGAGTCAGGAACTTTAACAAAATTAGCAGCATCTAGCAAGCCTAATCCTGTTACTTCGCGCACTGTTTTGATAACAGCAAGTTTCTTTTTTTCATCAAAACTTTTCATAACTACTGTGAATTCGGTTTTTTCTTCTACTTCAGCTGCATTATTTGCTCCAGGAGCTGCAACTGCTAAAGCAGTTGGATCAATTCCAAACTCTTCTTTCAAACCATCTAATAATTCTTTAATCTCTAATAAAGACATTTCTTTTAAAGCTGATACAAAAGCTTCTTTCGTTAACTTAGCCATGTCAATCTCCTTTGTTATAATCTTTTCATTCATAAATTAATTGTTTATTGTTGGGGGTTTTCTTGTTCTTTGGTTTGTACTAACATATTTAGACAAATTGCTAAATTTTGCAAAGGTGCAAACATTGAAGCAGCTAAAAGCGCTAACATTTGTTCTTTTGAAGGCAAAGTAGCTAAGGTGTTTATTTCTTGCAAGGAGACAATTTTTTGTTCCACGATGCCAGAAACTATTTTAACTGCTTTATTTTTTTTAGCAAAATTATAAATCGTTTTGATTGGTTCTAATAATTCTTGGGGACTAATAATTAAAGCTTTTGCTCCTTTTAAAAAAGTAACTAAATCAGCTTGTTTGGCGTTGGTAACAGCTCTTTGCATGATGTTTTTGGGATATACTTTTACTTCACAACTAGTTTTTTTTAACTCACGACGCAGTTGCATAAAAGAGCTTACCGGTAAGCTTGCATATTCAAAAACAATAACTGTTTTGGCAGTGCTAATTTTTTCTTTCAAAACAGCAACTGAATCTATTTTTTTGGCTAACTGAGGTTTTATCATGATTATGCCCTTTCCCTTCCTTCAAAATTTTGATCTTGATTATTGCGAAATTGTAACAGGGTCAATTTTAATACCTGGTGCCATCGTAGTTGAAATAGTAACACTTTTAATGTAAGTGCCTTTCACTGTACGAGGTTTAACAGCCATTAATTGAAGATATAAAGTTTTTAAGTTTTCTAGTAATTTTGTCTCATCAAAAGAAACCTTACCTAATATGGCGTGAATATTCCCGCTTTTGTCTAGGCGGTATTCAATTTTACCATTTTTAATTTCTTTGACTGCTTGTAAAACATCATTTGTTGCAGTACCTGTTTTAGGATTAGGCATTAGTCCTTTGGGTCCTAAAAGACGCCCTAATTTACTTAATTGCGGCATCATTTCGGGAGTAGCAACTAAGACATCAAAATCAAACCAGTTTTTGGCAATTTTATCAATTAAATCTTGGTCGCCTACGTAATCTGCTTGGGCTTCTTGTGCTTGTTTAGCTTGTTCTCCTTTAGCAAGAACTGCTACTTTTAAGACTTTACCAGTGCCATGTGGTAAAACTAAGGCTCCTCTTAAATTTTGATCAACTTTTTTAGGATCTAAATTTAGATGAAAAGCACATTCTACCGCAGCATCAAATTTAGCAACTTGAGTTTGTTTAGCTAAGCTAATAGCTTCTTGAAGCGGATATGTTTTTTTAACATCAAACATTTGTAATGATGCTAAATATTTTTTGCCTCGTTTCATCGCAGTAATTCCTTTCTCAAAACAACTTGACATTTTTTAGAAATTTTTTTAATTTGAAATTTGAATAATTGGGGTAAAAACTATTTTAATATTTTAATCTTTTACTAAAATTCCCATATTACGAGCTGTGCCTTCAATGATTTTGCAAGCTTTTTCAACGCAATAAGCATTTAGATCTGGAAGCTTTAAATTGGCGATTTCTTCTACTTGTTTGTGGCTGATAGTAGCTACTTTGGTTTGACTTGCATTAGCAGAACCAGATTCAATTTTAGCAGCTTTTTTTAAAAGATCACTTGCTGGAGGAGTTTTAGTCACAAAAGCAAATGTTCTGTCCTCATAAACAGAAATGATAACAGGGATAACGAAACCCATTTGATCTTTAGTTGTTTCGTTAAATTGGGAACAAAAAGCAGGAATATTAACTTGGGCTTGCCCTAAAGCAGGTCCTACTGGAGGAGCTGGATTAGCTTTTCCTGCAGGAATTTGTAATTTTACCGTTTTAACAACTTTTTTAGCCATAAAAAACCTTTCTTTGGAACGAGGACTTGAAATAAAAAACTTGATAATTTGAGTTGTTTATTCTTTGTTTGCGTTTCATTAAATTTGGAATATTGTTGATATTGTCACATAAAAAAATATGATAAAATTTTTTAGACAACTTATTTTAACATAAATTTTAAATATTTGATAAAAAAATGTTAGAAATTATGAAAA
The DNA here is from genome assembly GCF_018283495.1 of 'Santalum album' aster yellows phytoplasma. Taxonomy (NCBI): domain Bacteria; kingdom Bacillati; phylum Mycoplasmatota; class Mollicutes; order Acholeplasmatales; family Acholeplasmataceae; genus Candidatus Phytoplasma; species 'Santalum album' aster yellows phytoplasma. Next base: position 7,244 of record NZ_JAGVSK010000003.1, on the reverse strand, counting down.
AATTAAGATATTTCTTTGAAGTCGTTGAAAGAAATATCTACTGGAGTTGCTCTACCAAACAAATCTACTTCCACTGTCATTTTTTCACGGTCGTCATCAATACTTGATACTTGCCCTATTTGACCCGAAAAAGAACCAGAAATAATTTCTACTTTTTTGCCGATAAAATTTTTATAATCGGGTTTATTGATGATGCCCATTTTTAATAAAACAGGATTGATTTCGTTTTCAGATAAAGGAACTGGTTTAGAACCCATCCCTCTGGAACCTAAAAAACCAGTAATTCGCGGAGTGTTTCTGACAACAAACCAAGATCGGTCAGTAATCATCATTTGAATAAAAACGTACCCGGGGTACATTTTACGCTCTTTTTTAACCTTTTTTCCATCCAAACGAGTTTCATAATATGCTTCTTTGGGAGACAAAACATTAGATACTAAATCACCTATGCCAATGCTTTCGACTCTTCTTAACAAATCGTCTTTTACAACATTTTCATAACCTGAATAAGTTTGAGCAATATACCATTTAAGGTGACATGTATTTTGGGAGTCTTTTTCTTGATCTTGTTGTTCTTGCGCTTGTGTCTCTTTTATTTGTTTTTCTGTTTTATTCATTTTATTTGCTCAACAAATTTTTGATTTTGACACAAAATTGGGTTAATTTGCCAATAACATAAGAATCTATGGCATGAACAAAAAAGATTAAGAACAATGTGAAAAAAATAACTTGTAATGTTTTAAACAAAATTTGTTTTAAGGAAGGCCAACTAATGTTACAAATTTGCAAAAATGCATCTTTGAAAAAAGCAAATGAACCTATCGCAAAAATAAAAACACTCAAAAGAACTAAAGCACAAGGCAATGCCCAATGCATAGTTTCAAACTGTTTTTGTTGCCATAATTGCCCACAAAGAGCAAGAGACAAAATAGAAGTGGTAATGAGTAAAATATTGAGCCAACTATATTCTCTTTTGATTACTTCTAATAACTGATTTGGTTTGTTTTCGCTTACTATTTTAATTCCCATAAAGTTAAAAACTCCTTTACTTAGTTTCTTGATGCAAAGTGTGTTTGTTGCAATAAGAGCAATATTTTTTTAAAGTTAAACGTTTTGAGTTTGGATTGGCTCGTGGTTTGGTGTTGTAATTGCGGTTTAGACACAAAACACAAACTAAAATATTTTTTTTCAAAAAAATAGCTCCTTTTATGTTAGAAAGTTGAAAAAACATTAATTTATTTTCAAAACATCTTTTTTTATTATATCATAAATCAGTGTTTTTGTGCAAAAAATAAAATATAAAAATTGCTTTGTGCAAAAAAATATCCCGGGGAGAAAATATTTAGAATGTTGGATGAAATATGGTAAGAAAACTAACAGTAACCCAAATAAGATAAATGATTAGCTGCTTAAAAAAGCTAGTGATTAGTTTGTTTTGTGGAGGAGGCAAGGGTTAATTATCGCCAAAAATAAAAGTGGAGTAGATCATTAATGCAGCAGAAACACTTACATTTAAAGAATTGATTTTTCCATACATAGGAATTTTAACCAACAAATCACATTGCTGTTTTAATAAATGTCTAATGCCTATTCCTTCGTTGCCAACAATAATAGCCAAAGAACTGTTTTTAGGGATTTGGTGAAAAGATTGGGAAGAATTGCTATCAGTGCCAACGATTAAAACTTGATTTTTTTTTAGTTTTAAAATGGTTTGATGCAAATTAGTAACTAAAAAAACTTTAGTGTATTCCAAGGCACCACAAGAAATTTTGGCAACTGTGGAATTGAGTGGGGCTTGATGTTTTTTACTCATAATAACACCATCCAAAGCACAAGCTTCAACAGTTCTTAAAATGGCTCCTAAGTTATGAGGGTCATTAATGGCGTCTAAAATTAAGAATTTTTGGAATTTGGCAGAATCTAAATAAGTGTCTAAGTCGTAAAAAGTGTAGTCACAAACATTGGCAGCGACTCCTTGATGGGTTTTTTGTTTGGTTAGATCATATAAAAACTTTTTGTCAACTAATTGATAAGCAATATTGTGTTTTTTCAAAAACATTATAAAAAGATGGTCTTTAATTTTTTCATCTAAATATAGTTGATAAATTTTTCTCTGCGCTTTAATTGCTTCTTTGATGGGGTTTTTTCCGTAAATAATCATATTAATTATTTGTTTTCTTTCGATTTTGTAGTTTTTGTTGGATGGGGTTTTTGGGAGATTTGGGTTATGACAAGGGATAAAATGATGATTAAAACTAATAAAACTTTTTCAAGTTTATCGAATTGAAACATTTCTTCAAAAACATCCAAAATAAATGAAGCTGTCATAAATCCTATTAACATTGCTACAAATAAAAGTAATTTAGCTAGATTTAAAGGTTGAGAAATTCTAAATAAAACAGTAAATAAAATGAAGGTGGAAAGCAAAATAACAAAATTAGAAACTGTTTCTAATTGTTTGAAATCGGGAGTTTGGGTTGATACAAAACCAATTCGCACACCAAAAGTTAAGACATAACTAATAAAAGCTAGACTTGCATAGGGAAAGGCTTTTTTGAGATTATTAAGTAAAAAGTTTTTGCTGATAATTTCGTTGTTTTTTTCAAAAGATAAAAAAAGCGAAGGAATGCCAATTGACCAATAATCCATGACAAATTGTAATTTCAAAGGTGATAATGGATAGTAGCAAGGACGTCTTAAAAAATTAAATAAAATAACAGCAACTGCAAGCATAAAAGCAATAATAGTTTTGGTAAAAAACAAAATAGAGATTTTATCTAAATTGTTAATAATTCTTCTGCCTTCAAAAACTACTTTAGGCATGGAAGAAAAATTAGAATCCATCAAAACTAAATTAGCAATATTACAAGTAGCTTGGCTGCCTGATGCCATCGCAATGGAAAGATCGGCTTCTTTTAGGGCTAAAATATCGTTTACACCATCGCCTGTCATGGCAACTTTTTGTCCTGCTTGTTTAAAAGTTTGGATTAAGATTTTTTTTTGTTGGGGCGAAGTTCTTCCAAAAACATTATATTTAGTAGCTATTTGGATAACTTCTTGGTCAGAAAGTCCTTCTAAACTGATGGTTTTATAAGCATCAATAATACCTACTCTTTGAGCTATTTGAGAAACTGCCACATGATTATCACCAGAAATTACTTTAACACAAACGCCATTTTTCTGGAAAAAATCAATGGTAGTAACTGCGTCTTTTTTAATAGTATCTTTGATGATAATTAAAGCTAAAGGAATGCATGGGATGTCGTGTAATTTTTGGTTTTTACAAGTTATTTGAGAAATACAAGGCTCAGGGCTTTTGGCTAATAAAAGCACTCGATAACCTGATTTAGTGTAAGTTTCAAAATCTTTTTGAATAATGTTAAAATTGTTTTTTAAAATGAATTCAGGAGCCCCCAAAAAAATGGTTCCTAAATTGTTAAATTCAACTGCACTATATTTTCTTGTGCTGGACAAAGGAAGATTTTGGGAGGGTTGATAAGGAGTTGAAGTAGGAAAAGTATTGGGGCTAAATTTGTTTATTAAAGCATTATAAGTACTATTAGAAGTGGGGCAAGCAGATAAAAAAGAGTTCATTAATTTAGTAAAATCAAGTTCTTTAGGGTGATAAGGAATGACTTTTTTAACTTGCATAGTGCCATCAGTAATAGTTCCTGTTTTGTCGAGGCATAAAGTGTTTATTTGAGCTAACATTTCGATTCCAAATAGATTTTGGGCATAAGTTTTTTGTTTTGCTAAACGTACAAAACCTACTGCCAAAGAAATGTTAGTCAGCAAAAAAAGTCCCAAAGGAAGCATTGCTATCATCATGCCACACAAACCTAGTAAGGAATTTTGCCTGAAACCTGATATTTTATTATTTTCTTTATTAAAAGCAAAAAAAGCTAAAATAATAGCAAAAAGTGTGACGAAAATAATGATTGTTTTGATTAACGAAGATAAGTTTTGCATTAAAGGAGTGGTCGGTTTTTTGTATTTTTTAGCTTCTTGGGAAACTTTTTCAATATACATATCACTTCCTACAGCTACAATTTCGGCATAACTTTTACCTGATACCACGTAGCTACCAGAGTATAAAAAATCATTTTCTTTTTTGATAACTAATTTAGATTCACCAGTTAAAAGTGATTCGTTAACTTCTAAAACACCCGATTTTACCTTGGCATCAGCTGCAATTTGTTCTCCTGCTTCCAAAAATAAAAGATCTCCCAAAACTAAATCAGAAGCAAAAACCTTTTCTTTTTGACTATTTCTTATTACTTGAGAATGGTTTTTTATCAACAAAGATACTTTGTCAAGAGTTATTTTAGCTTTAATTTCTTGAATAACACTAATAAAAACATTGGTTAAAGAAACTACTAAAAAAAATAAATGTTCATATTGTTCTATGAAAATAATGATTAATGCTACAATTAAAATCAACAAATTAAGATAATTAAATAAATTACTAAATAAAATATCTTTAATACTTTTAGAATTTTTATAGTTAAAAACATTAACTTGACCCGCAGTTTTTTTTTGTTCTACTTGCTTGTTAGTTAGTCCTGTAAAGTTTTGTTTTGTTGCGATATTGGGATTATTTAAAGATTCATTCATGCACTAACACCACACTTTTCTTAAATGATATCGGTATTTTTTTATAAATTAATGGGTATTGGTAATAATTTTTGAAAGCCAAACTAAGAGTTTTTTTCTTGTGTATTTTTGGGCAAAAGCAAAAAATCAATTCTTCCGCGGTCGTTGATTTTGGTGCATTTAACCGAAACTGTTTCACCTATTTTTAAAACATCGGTGATTTTTTGAAATTTCATTTGATTAACGCGGATAAGTCCTTCGATTCCTGGACAAACTTGTGCCACAGCTCCAATCATTTTTCCTTGTTTGTCACTTAAAAAACGCAAAATAGAGGCTTGATAACAAGTGCCTATTTGAATTTCTTGGATTAAACTTTCAATAAAAGCGACTGTTTTTTTGACTGTTTCTAAGTTGGAATGCATTAAAAAAACGCGTCCGTCTTGTTCAATATCGATTTTTACACCATCATGAGATTCAATAATTTGATTGATGATTTTGCCACCACTTCCAATAATATCACGAATTTTTTCTGGTTTGATTTGCATCATACAAACTTTAGGGGCGTACTTCGAAACTTCTAAACGAGGTTGAGAAATTGTTTGGCTCATGTGTTCTAAAATATGAAGGCGTCCTTTTTTGGCTTGCAAAAAAGCTTCTTGCAAAATTTTAAAAGGGATTCCTTGAATTTTAAGATCCATTTGTAAAGCAGTAATTCCTTTATTGGTGCCTGCGATTTTTAAATCCATGTCTCCAACGTGGTCTTCTAAACCTTGGATATCACTTAAAATAACGTATTTATTCGTTGCTTGATCAAAAACTAATCCTACTGACATTCCTGCAACTGCTTTTTTTAAAGGAACTCCTGATGCCATTAATGCCAAAGAAGAAGCACAAACAGTGGCTTGAGAAGAAGAGCCGTTAGATTCTAGAATTTCAGAAACTACTCTAATAGTGTAGGGGAAGTCTTTTTCTTCGGGCAAAACTTGAGATATGGCTTTTTCGGCAAGAGTGCCGTGTCCGATTTCTCGTCTACTAGGGGCAGTATAACGACCAACTGCACCAGCTGAAAAAGGAGGAAAGTTGTAATGAAGCATAAAACGTTTATTTTGTTCGTCGCTTAGACCGTCAATAATTTTGCTTTCTGATAAACATCCTAAGGTCACTGCAGCAAGGCTTTGGGTTTGTCCTCTAGTAAACAAAGCAGAACCATGAGCGCGGGGCAACAAATCAATTTGAGATTCAAGAGTTCTTATTTCTTCTAATCCTCTTTTATCTGGTCTTATTTTTTCTTGCAAAATTAAAGAACGTGTTTCTTGTTTGGATAATTTTTGAAATAGGGTTTCTGTTGTTTGTAAATGTTTTTTGTGGGCTTCGTAATCAAAAACAGTGGTAGTGTCAATAGTTTTGAAAAAAGGAGTTTGTTTGGCTTGATCTAGGATTTGTTCTTTTAATTGCTGTAAATCGTTTTTGCTGTTGCAACTTAAAATAGCTTGTTTAACTTGGGATTGGTGTTTGGCAAAAAAGGTTTGTTGTTGGGTTTGTTCGGTTTGGTGCAAGGTGTTTGTTATTTTAGCAGGTGCAAATTGTTGCTTGATATTTTCTTGAAATAAGCACAGTTTTTTAATATATTGGTGAGCAAAATTAATGGCTTCTAAAAAGTCTTGTTCGCTAACTTCATTGGCGTGTGCTTCTATCATAGTAACGTTGTGTTTGGTACCTGCAACCATCAAATGTAGAGTAGAATTGGCAAGTTGTTGCAAAGTGGGATTGATGATAAACTTGTCGTTGATTTTTCCTACATAAACTCCGGAAATAGCTTCAAAAAGGGGGATTTCAGAAATCAATAGAGAAAGAGAGCTTCCAAGCATGGAGGCAAGCTCGCTTTTAAAATCAGGGTCTAGGCTTAAAACTGTATTAATTACTTGCACTTCTTGTTGAAAATAATCAGGGAATAGGGGGCGTAAAGAACGGTCGATGAGGCGTGAAGTGAGGATTTCGTGATCGTTGGAACGTCCTTCTCGGCGTAAAAAACTGCCAGGAATTTTTCCAGCAGCATATAATTTTTCTTGATAAATAACAGTAAGAGGTAAAAAATCAAGATTATTGGGTTTGCGACTAAAAACAGTAGTTGTAAGAACCACTGTATCTTGGTAGCGTACTAAAATGGAAGCATCAACGTTTCTGGCGTAAGTTCCTATTTCGACTTGAAAAGAATCTTTTAAATTAATAGTTTCAAAAACTTTTTTTAACACTTGAGATACTCCTTTAAGTAACTGGGTTGGGATTGGGGGAATTTTGGATGTGATAAAAAAAATATATAAAAATAAAAAGCTAGAGTTTGAATTGATTTCAACAAACTAGCTTAATAATTAGATAATTATTTTAATTTTAAGTGATATTTATAAAAAATCAATTTAAAATTATTTTCTTAAAAAAAAGAGAATTTTGTTAAAAAAATAAGCCAATCATTGATTGTAAAATTGACTTAATAAATTAGAAAATACTAATTTAAAAATGGGTTTCAAGGACAAAAGAAAAAACACAAAAAAGATGGCGCCCACGCTAGGACTCGAACCTAGGACCCTCTGATTAACAGTCAGATGCTCTCACCAACTGAGCTACGTAGGCAGTTTGTGGTAGAGGATGAGGGG